>DATBBP010000472.1:0-2269 GCA_036270935.1 Gemmatimonadaceae bacterium | reverse complement strand
CGGTCTTGATGATTGCGTACGACATGGGAAGTAAAGTTGGAATAGAACCCTAATCATAAACCCATGAGGTGCTAGGTGGTAGGTGCTAGGTGCTAGAGAGCAGGCTAGCACCTAGCACCTAGCACCTCTCACGCTACCGCGTACTGCTGCGTCACGTCCCTGCCCGCCGCTTTCACGACGAGCTTGAACTCGTCCGGCCGCAGCAGCGGATCGTCGCGCAGCTCGAGGCCGAAGCCAGCCAGCTTCTCGAGCTTTTTCAGCAAGTCTTTCTCGTGCTCGAGGACGTACATCGCCACTTCCGGGTGAAGCTTCACGATCAAATGATCGCGCTTCCCCTCCACGCCCATTCGTCGTACCGAGCGCTCTACTCGTCGCACGACAGTCTCGGCGGTGAAGACGCGTCCGGTTCCGTGACAGGTCGGACAGGGCTCGGTCATGTTCTGCAAGTGACTCTGCCGCACGCGCTGACGAGTCATTTCCACGAGACCAAGATCACTCACGGCGAACGCCTTTGTCCGGGCGCGGTCCCGGCCGAGGTGCGTGCGCAACTCCTGGAGCACGCGATCCCGATTCGCCTTTGTCTCCATGTCGATGAAGTCGCAGACAATGATGCCGCCGATGTCGCGCAGTCGAAGCTGGCGCGCGGCTTCTTTTGCTGCTTCGAGATTCGTCTTGAGAATTGTCTTCTCAGGATCGCGCTTGCCTGTGTAGCGACCGGAATTGACGTCGATCGACACGAGCGCCTCGGTTGGCTCGATGATCAGGTAGCCGCCCGACGGCAGATCGCAGCGCCGCTTGAACAGATCTCGGATCTCGTGCTCGATGTTCGCCTTGTCGAAGATCGGAACAACGTCTTCGTAGAGCTTGACGCGATCGATCAGTTCGGGCGCGATGCCCTTCAAGTACTCGACGATCTCGTTAAAGACCTGGCGCGAGTCGACGGTGACCTGCTCGACCTTGGTGCTGAAGACGTCGCGCATCAAGCCACGCGTGAGACTCGTTTCGCGGTGCACGAGCGAGGGCGCGCGAACAAAGTGCGTCTTTCGCTTGATGCGCTTCCACGTGTTCATGAGCGTGCTCATGTCACGCTCGAACGTCTCTTCGGTGACGTCCTCGCCAACGGTTCGTACGATGATCCCGCCCGAGTTTTCCGGCAGCAGCTTCTGCACTTGCTCACGAAGGCGCTGACGCTCGGCGCGATCGCCAATCTTGCGACTCACACCGACACGCGAGGCAAACGGCATGAAGACGAGGAATCGGCCGGCGAGCGATATCTGCGCGGTAACACGCGGGCCCTTCGTCGAGATCGGCTCCTTGGAGACCTGAACGACGATGTCCTGGCCGCGCTTGAGTAGATCCTGAATTGGGGCCGTCTTGCCGCGGCGGCCGCGAGGCTCGCTAGTCTCCTCGCGCGAATCGTCCTCGGCCTCCTCATCGTCGTCGTCCGCGTCCGCATCATCGTCGGGGAAGACCAGATCAGAGGCGTGCAAAAACGCACTCTTCTCCGTTCCGATGTCGACGAATGCGGCCTGGATGCCGGGGAGAACGGCTTCCACGCGTCCGAGATAAATGTCGCCGACCATCCGCCGAGCGTCGGGTCGGTCGACTAGCAATTCAACTAGCTCGTCTTCCTCCAGAATCGCGACGCGCGTTTCTTTCGGCGTCGCATTGATCAGTAATTCTCGTTTCATCTTGCTCCGCACGGATCCTCGGCATCGGCGACTCGGCGATGCCGGGGGTGCGGCTCTGAGGTTTGTCGCTGCTGCCGACGAAAGCGCGTCGAGGCGCGCTGACATAGTCGAAGGCGAACGGTGTAGGGTCCCAGTCTGTCCGGTTGATCGTCCACGTCGATTCCGGCTGAGGCGACATGGCGACGCGCTTCAGCAGTGATCGGATTGGCGTGCGATCGACTCTCTTCAAGAGGTCTCGCACCGGAGCGAGGACCAGCGCGCGAAGCAGCGATTCGAGGATCGTTACCCACACGCGCCATATACGCGCATGGCGCGCCGAGTCGCGGGGCGCCATGCGAGCGGTGAGAACAGCGGTAATCGTCACGCCGAAATGATAAGCGGCTACCTGGGGCTTATGCAACAATGCCAATGACTTAGTGGCGAGCAGCGAGTGGCGAGTTACTGAGTGACGAGTGGCGAGTGGCGAGTGGCGAGTGGCGAGAGTATTCGAGGAAGCACTGGACACTCCCGCCACTCGTCACTCAGTAACTCGCCACTCGCTGCTCGCCACTAAGTCATTGGCATTGTTGCATAAGCCC
>DATBBP010000471.1:0-1674 GCA_036270935.1 Gemmatimonadaceae bacterium | reverse complement strand
CGTGAGGTCGCGGTTTTGAAGACGATCGGCTTCGGCGACAAAACGCTCTTTGGCGTCGTGATGCTCGAGGCAGGCGTCATCGCTATCACCGGCGCGGTGATCGGCCTCGGCGGCGCGAAAGTTCTCTACAAGTCCACGCACTTCAACGGCGGCGGTTTCCTACCAGGCTTCGACGTCACCGGCAGCACGCTCGCGTTAGGCTCGACGGTCGCGCTCGTCCTCATGATCGCGAGTGGCGTCGTACCCGCGATTCGCGCGGCGCGATTGCCCGTGATCGCCGCGCTGAGGCAAGTCGAATGAAGATCCCATTCATCTACAATGCGCGCAGCGTCGTGCAGCGCCCTGCCTCGACCGCGTTCACGGCGGTCGGTATCGCGCTCGTCGTCGCTGTGTTCATCGGCATGCTGGCGCTGGCCAATGGCTTCCGCGCCGCGCTCGCGCGCACCGGATCGGATAGCAACGCGCTCATCCTGCGCCGAGGCTCGGATTCGGAGCTCTCGAGCGGGATCGACCGCGAGACGGCGAACCTGATCGCAGCGTCGCCTCACGTCGCGCTCGCCGCTGACGGGCGTCCGCTCGTGAGCCCGGAAGTCTACGTCCTCGTGCCACTCGTTAGGGTCGGCGGCGACACCAATGCTGTCGGCAACGTGGTGATTCGCGGCATCAGCGACAAGGCGTGGGATGTGCGCGCCAACATCAGGGTCGTCAACGGCAGGCGACCCGCCTCGGGGCACTCGGAGATCTGCGTCGGCACGAAGATCGTCGGTCGGTACAAGAACACGAACATCGGCGACAAGCTCCGATTCGCTGGGCGAAATTGGGACGTCGTCTGTAACTTCAGCGCCGGCGGCTCGGCATTCGAGTCCGAGATCTGGGGAGAGAACGAGCAGTTCATGCCCGTATTTCGCGGGCAGGTCTTTCAGTCCGTCTCGTTCCGGTTGAAGGATCCTGCGGCGTTCGAGGAAGCGAAGCGGGCGCTCGAGGGTGACAAGCGACTCCAGGTCGATGTGCATCGCGAGTCGACGTTTTACGTCGACCAATCGAAGCTGCTCGGCAGTATTCTCCAATTTCTTGCGATCGTGATCACGAGCATCATGGCGGTCGGCGCGGTGTTCGGCGCGGTGAACACGATGTACGCCGCCGTCGCTGGACGCACGCCCGAGATCGCGGTGCTTCTCACGTTAGGCTTTCATCCGCGCAGCGTGCTGGCGAGCTTCCTCGTCGAATCGGCTTTGATCGCGGCAATCGGGGGCGTGTTGGGCTGCCTCATCGCATTGCCGGTCAACGGATTCGTCGCGAGCACGACCAACTGGTCGAACTTCAGCGAGATCGCATTCAATTTCCGTGTGACGCCGGGACTCCTGCTCGCAGGACTGATCTTCGCCGTGGTGATGGGCGTGGCGGGTGGATTTTTCCCAGCCAGACGGGCGGCGAAGCTTCCCGTAGTGCAGGCGTTGAGGTAGCGTGGCGAGTGGCGAGTGGCGAGTGGCGCGTGGCGCGTGGCGGGTGGCGGGTTACAGGCAACGAGTAGCCTCAGTTATCATCCATGCGCCTCCCGTCTCTCCTCGCTGTAGCCAGCTGTAGCCATTCGTAACCTCTCACTCGCCACTCGCCACTCGCCACTCGCCACTCGCCACTCGCCACTCTACACGCGCCACGCGCCACTCGACACTA
>DATBBP010000470.1:0-6589 GCA_036270935.1 Gemmatimonadaceae bacterium | reverse complement strand
CAGTGGGATCAGACCATGAAGCGCAACGCGAGCTCCAAGAGCTACCCCCATCGCGATCATGACCGAGGCCCTAACGAGGGCCCACAGGATGTTATACCCGCTCAGCCCGACAAAGAGTGTGGCCCAGTTGGTGGGTGTGCCGAGGAACGCTTCTAGAGTTCCCTTCCCAATCGCGGAGGCGAGCGCACTGGGCAACGCAGAAGTGCACGCCGCAATGAACATGTAGGTAGTCGCCCCGACGAGCACGAACGCAAAGTATTGACTGCCCTCGGCCGAGATGCGCGTGGCCATAGTCGACTGCAGCGCGTTCGCGATAAAGTAGAGGGGCACGACCATGGTCAACAGCGACGCGAGCGAGAAGAGCATGTTCATGCGATAGCTCGTTTCCGCGAGCCACGCGGCGCGGATCATCGCGACAGTCTCACGCATTGGAGATTCCCTGCGACGTCGCTTCGATGATTCGGGCAATCAGGTCGGCGAGCGAGGGTTCGACTCGCTCCAGGCGCGCCACACGTACGCCGTTCGCATACAGCATCTCTAGCACGCTCGCCGTTCGCGACGCATCCCCCGTGATGCTGCACTCCAGGGTGTGCCACCCGTCTGCCGTCCGCACGTCACGCACGAGGCGACGCATGACTCCCATGGCTTCGAGGCGACCAAAACAGGGATGATCGGGATCCGTGGTCACGATGCGAAAGCGCTCTTCTCCGTATCGCGCTCGAAGGTCGGAGGGTGTGCCGGTGGCGAGCACTCGGCCCTTGTTGAGGACGACGATTCTATCGCAAAACCCGAACGCCTCCTCCGCATTGTGGGTAGCCAGGACGATCGCGCATCGCTGACGATCGACCAATTCATTGCGCAGGAATTGCCGAAGCTCTTGGGCCGAGATCGGGTCGAGCGCTCGCGTGGGCTCGTCGAGCAGCAGGACCTTCGGCCGGGCGAGCATCGACCGGGCGATGAGCAAACGCTGACGCATCCCCGACGAGAACGCGGCGACCATCTTGTGGCCGCTGCCTTCGAGGCCGACCCGCTTCAGCATGGCGCCGACGAGTCCATCGGCCTCACGTCGTGGCACTTTGTGGAGGGCCGCGAAGAGCAGCAGATTTTCACGTGCGGAGAGTCGCCAGTTGAGACTTCGCTCGTCGGAGGAAACGGCGGCGAGTCGTGAGCGAACACGCGCCGGCTCCGTCCAGATGTCGTTCCCGCAAACGGTGGCATACCCGTCGTCAGGCACGACCAGCGTCGAGAGCATCTTGAAAATCGTCGTCTTGCCGGCTCCGTTCGGGCCGAGGACTCCGAAGATCTCCCCCTCGTCTACCTCGAAGCTCACTTGGTCTACGACGGTCGCTACCTTGCGGAAGCGACCACCTATCATCTCACGCACACTCGAGCGCGAGGAAAAGCGCTTGGTCAGCTCGGAAACAACGACCGTGGGCGCGTTCGCGGCCGGGAGCGCGAATTCCAGCGCGCTGCCAGGATTGGGGTTCGCGATAGTCGTTCCCATCAGAATGAGGTCAGGAGTTACAAGATGTACTGGCTAAGGCGCAAAGGCCCTCGCGCGAAACGAAGCGATGCCAATCGTTGCGGCTGTGCAACGGTTCCTAACGTGCCTTGCGACGCTTTCAACTCTGACTTGGAAGTAAAGACCGATCAGATAAGAACTACCATCTGGAGCGAGATCATCTCACCGAGGAACTCGAGCACCGCACTTTGGCATTCATCCGCATGGATGTCAGTGTACTCGTCGAGCAGCGCGTCCCGAATTTCCAGGACCGTTCGCGGCTGCTGCACGAGTTTCCAGATCGTTGCCGCTACTTCGTTTAGCCCGTAGTACTCTCCATCGTGCATGCTCAGGAGAACCGCTTCGTCGGCTACGTCGCAGGAGACCTGCTGAGAGGAAGCGACGACGGTGGTGTCGAGCGCGAGTCGGCTTCTGCTGCTCACGATGCTCATTCTTGGCACGTCCAATCGATGAGTTGTCTCACAATGGCGCCGAGACGATCAACGTCCCGCATGGTATGCAGTCTCCATACAGGCACACTTGCGGCCACTGCGGCGGCTGAAGCCAGCTGCGATCCAGCGGCTCGGAAACCAACGAGAGAGTCCGGCAGCTTGGTCTGGTGAGCAAGGGCGACCGTCGCCTCAGTACGTGAGAGGCGCGTCCGTCGCACGGCGGGACCGTCGGTGCCTCGCGCAAGCGGCGACAGCATGTAAATGGCGTCGATAATCGCCGGCTTCTCCGCGAGAGCCGCTTCTGCAAATCCAGTGGCGGTCGTCTTCACGCCAGGAATTAGCGTATTGCAAACCGAGTCGAGAGGGAGCGCCGCAGCCATGTCGGCCCAGAGGCGCACGCTTGCAACACCGGGACACACGACGGCTGGAGGCCCTGGTCTCACGACTAGCAAGTCATCGCCGAGCAGTTTGGCGCCTGCGGCCGTCAGAGCTGTCGCGAGGGTGGACTTACCGAAGTGTTTCGGTCCGAGAAAGGCGATCGCGCGGGAGTCGACGGTGACTGCGCTACCGTGCAGACAGAGAAATCCTCCGAGCTCCAGCGCGAGCGCGATCACGGGGCCGATGATTATGCTCCGTACGAGCTCCGGAAGCGCGTCTGCGCGATGATACCAGACAATACGACTGCCATCGCCCGAAAGGTCGAATGTGCCGGCGTGCGAGTATTCCAACCGAAGCCCTGTGTCGCATCGCCAGAGACGGTACTGCTCTTCTCGAATCCTCCTCTCACCGATCGGGAGAAATCCTTCCCAACTGGGATCGCGTTGCTCGATCGCCACCGTCCAATTGGCGGAGCCGCCGTCCGCTACACCAGTCAATTCCGGGAATTCGATCTCCGACCGGAGAAGACCGCCGAACGCAGCGTAGCTGTGAATCGGCGCCCCTTCATAGGCAGTCGGGAGCCTGGCAGGCGCAGCGAGGAAGGACATGGGCGACGGCACGATGGAGGCTCCCATCAACGCCAAGAGGTGGCGGAAGCTCGAGCATCATTCCGCAGCTCGGGCAGTCGCACCATGCTTCTGGCGACCGTGCCGCCGAGGATCGTGCGCCCTTCTCGCTCGAGCCAGGCATGGGCTCGAAGCGCGCCGTTGACCGAACATGCAACGCCGAGGCAGAGATCAGACTGCAGCCCCGACCATCGCAACAATACCTTGGCGGAAATAGCCTGCGTGAGGCACGTCGCGCGGGGAACTCGTGCACTCACAGCCTCGACTGCCCAGATGATCGTCGTTAGGTCGAAGCGAGGACGCGAGCGGTCGACGGGGTCACTAACACTGATGCGCCTCACGAACCGGACGATGACGGACGAAGGCAACAACCATAGTGCAACTCGAACGGTCACGATCAGTGGGATCGTGAGCAGGACGAGGGCGTATTCACGCGCACTCATCTGGCGCAGTGTTCGAAGATGCACAGGGAATTATTGAATTTGTGCAGGAAGGTCGCGATGCCGCTTCGCGACTCACCACCACGACTTTCGGCGCGATGGTGAGCGCGTTGCTGGCAGCTCGCGCTGGCTAGGAGGCGCAGGTGATCGCCGATCCCTGCCACGTATTGCCGTCGCTGTCACCGAACGTCTTTTCGCACTGGGTGGCAGCTTCGAACGTGCCGAAGCGTCGGATCTCGGGTGAGACCCACTTCTTCTTTACTACAGCCATCGATACCCTCCGTCAGGGGTGGATTGTGACCGCAACGCGTGCGGTCGTGGACGAGTGCCACAAGACGGCAGTGCGAGCTCTCGGCCGCACCGTCCTCGCCTCGCAACACCCGCTTTCGTGATGGCCGCGTCGCCATTGACCAGGAGATTCCTCATGCCGCAGCAGGCGAGGGTACTCCAGCACTCGTCAGGCTCGCGCCATTCTTCTTTTCACTCTGAGCCAGCCATTCGTCGAGAATCGCCGTTCGAAAAAGCGTGAACGCCTCCGCACGCATGCTGCCGATTTCGTGCGGCGCGCGGAATCGTTCGGCGAGATCCCGCAACCGATCGGTCCTCACATACCGCGCGAGCGCGGGGCTGCCAATCGCGACACGAGAAGCGAAATCGACGTCGCGGAAGCGCCGTTGAAAATTCGGCGAAAGGTTTGCTTTCCAACTGCGCCATTGGATCTCCGGCGGAAGAATTCCTTCCATGGCGCGTCGGAATAGGAGCCGCGGCCACCCTTTGTCGAATTTCTGCTCTTCAGGGAGGCCGACACAGAACTCGATGAGGCGACGATCGAAGAACGGATAGCGAGGTTCGACGCCAAACGCCGCCGCTGACTTGTCCGCAACCTCGAGCGCGACCTGATAGCCAGGGTGCATCAAGGCGTGCAGATGCGCTTCTCGCTCTGATGCAGGTGGGCGCCGCAACTCCGCGGTGGCAGAGCGGCGGCCATGCCGCTTCAGCGCGCGGGCAAGTCCAGGCTGTAACAGTTCGCGTGCCGTCAAATCTCCAGGGCGCACACTTCGCGAACGCGCACGCAGCGCCGTGGGAATGAGCGGACGAAGCCCGAAATCCTTCGCGAGCTCGCGGCGCGAGAGCTGAAAACGTTGAGCGAGGCGAGACGCGGTGCGAAACCAGGCGAGGTAGTCGCCTCGCCGTGCGAGCTCGCTGAGATGCGGCAGCACGTACTCGCGCAGTGCCAGACCGGTTCCCTTCTGGTGATGGGCGCTGAAGTCCCGGAGCTGCACTTCGAGGGCGTCGAGATCGTCGGCCCGCATCAGTCCCGTTAGGCGGCCGAATCCATGGCTGATCGCGCTGTCGCCGTCGAAACCGTCGAGCAATACCCGAGCGCCACTCTCGTGCGCGGCCTCGAACATTGCGCAGTGGAGAAAGAGGTTGGGCGACGAGTGCGGCTCGTCGAGATGCCAGAGCATGCGCTCGATGTCGCGCAGCGGACTAGTCTCATCGCCGCGAACGAAATGCGGCTCGATCCTACCACCGGCAATCACCGTCTCGACGAATTGCCGCTCGTCGATGAGGCGTAACTCTCTCTCCGGAAGGCTCGGGAAGATTACAGAGAAGGTCTGAAGTGGGGCCGCATCGAGGCCGCGCAGCTTGCGCGACATGCACACGATGGACGACGAATCGAGGCCGCCACTCAGCGTGGCACCCACTGGCTCGACGCCGCGCAGGCAAGCCGCGACAGCGCTCGAAAAGCGATCACGAAATGCCTCGACGTACTCCGCGTCGGAGGCAAATCGCACATCAGGCGATGATTCGGGATTCCAATACCGCTGGACTTTGATCTTGTCGGCTGTCACGAGGAGCGTGTGCCCCGCCGGAAGCCGCATCAACTCGCGGAAGATGGTTCGCGAACGCTCATCCTGGCTCCAGCCGAGAAATAGGGCGACCTGCTCTTCGTCGATGGTCGCGCTCACGCCGGGAATCGTCAGGATTGCTTTGAGCTCGCTTCCAAAGGCAAAGAGACGCTCCGTCGCCACGTAATAGAATGGCCTGACACCCATCGGGTCGCGCGCACAGAAGAGCGAGCGTTCGCGCGAGTTCCAGACGGCGAAGGCAAAGTCGCCAACCAGCCGTTGGACGCATTCGGGACCCCAGCGCAGGTATGCGGCGGCGATGAGATCGCAGTCGCTCGAACGTGCAGGGGCACGCGAGCCAAGTGATGCGCGAAGTTCGTCCCGATTATCGATCCGAGCGTCTGCCACGGCGACAATGCCCTCGTGCGCCAATACCACGGGCTGCGCCTCGGCGAGTGACTCCGGTGTCGTGCAGAGGAGGCGATGCGCAAGGGCGACCGATTCTTCGGACCATTCACCGCTACGGTCTGGGCCGCGGTGCGCCAGCGCAGCCGACATCCCTGCGACAGTGCCTCTCGCGACCGGCCGTCCATCTAGATGAAAGATCCCGCAAAGCGCGCTCACGCTGATTCGTCGGGAAGGAGGTTCTGGACGGCAGTTCGAGTAGGTGCGACGTGAGTCGCCAGCGTACCGGGCCGGGCAACGCAAGTGCGAAACCAATGGCGCCCAAATCCTATTTTGTTTATTGGCTTGAACTTGCCATTCCTGACAGCGGAGCCCGCCGTAGGGATGCGGCACTGTCGCAACAGTCTTTGTGGGAGGTATTCGGCGGCGAATGTCGCAAATGAGAAGCTTCCAATGAGAAGCAGCCGCGCGATTTCGCAGAGGTACGCGTTACTATGGAAGCGCGCTCGCTAAGCTGACCGCAGCCCGTTCGCGGAGTATTATTCACCCCGAATGAACGCTCTTCTGGTCGACTATGCGCTGCTCGTGCACGGCCTACGGGTGGCAGTTTTCGTCGCTGCCGTCGTCGTCGGGGTTGTCGCGCTGGTCGATTGGCTGGTGAGGACCCGGCGAATCAGCCCGTTCAGCGGCATCGCGCGCTTCTTCCGCCGCAGCGTCGATCCCCTCATGGTGCCCGTCGAGCGGACCGTTATTCGCGCCGGCGGACAACCCGCCGCCGCACCATGGTGGACGTTGGTTACCGTCGTCGTCGGCGGCGTGCTCCTGATCTTCCTGATGGAATTCGTCGGCGGCCTGCTCCGCCAGCTGGTGGCGGGGGTCGACGCCCCGCGGCTGCTGCCCGTACTGCTGCTCTCCTGGGCGTTCAAGCTGCTGG
>DATBBP010000469.1:0-4311 GCA_036270935.1 Gemmatimonadaceae bacterium | reverse complement strand
CGCGACCGATGAAGCGCGGTACGAGGCCGAAGTAAGCGAGCTCGATTTCAGCATCCCCGCTACGTCGCAGCTCGAAGTAGCCCGCGCTCTCGTCGTCGACGAGGAGCTCCCAGATGAAGATGTCCGGAGAGGTGACGTGCGCGGCCAGCGTGGCGTCGTCCCACGCGAGACGGTCACGCCAGTGCCACACTGCGCCAACTGCCTCGTACAGCCGCCGGTAATCGACAACCGGACACGGATCGCGGCGCACGACGCGCGCATTCGGGGGCAGTGGCGCGGAGGCGTTCAGGTCGCCAGGACTGTTCAACTCGAGATATGTTCGAACGACTTCCACGAGGTGCGGCGCTAATCGTTAGGCCCGCTCAGCGCGACGACGCGGAAATGACACTGGAGCTGCTCGGCGTCGCGCGACGGTCACGATGGAAAATGGCCGCATCCACCAGCGCGCGCACGAGGGGAGCCGGGGCTCCCGGCGCGGATTCCAGTTGTGGCTGAAACAACGTGGCGATGAAGAAGGGGTGTCCGCTCAGCTCGACCACCCGCGCGTCACCGTGGTCGTCTTCCCCGACGACACGAAGGCCAGCACTCTCGATCTTTGCCCGATACGCTGGATTGAGCCCGTAGCTGCAGTGGTAGCGTTCGACGACGCGCCACCGTCCATAAATCGACGCCGTTCGACACGTCGGGTCGAGAAATACGGGGGCCGATTTACCGACGAGAGAACACGCAAGCGGCGCGATCACCGGCGTTGCCGCGCTGGGATTCGACTCCGCGTGATCGGCGTCCTCAATACCAGCGACGTCGCGCGCGTACTCGAGAATCGCGTGTTGAAATCCACCGCAGACGCCGAGGAATGGGAGCGCCGTGGTTCGCGCGTGACGCACAGCGGCGAGGGCGCCCTCGAGGCTTGCGTACGGGCTGCCCGGCGCGAGCCACACCGCGTCGATTAGAGCGAGATGCGCCTCCGTTCTCTCCGCGAGAGTCGACGTCGCCACCCAACTCCACTCGAGCGCATGCTCACGCAGCTCGCGAACGTGACCGAGTGCTTGGTCGATCGCGAGATGGGTGTACATGGTCGGATCATAATCTCCGACAATGACGAGGCGTGCGGGAATGGGCATGGACACGGGCACTGAGGCTCAATCTAAAGACGCTCATCGCACCAATAGGCAAGCAGAACCATACGTTTTCCGCGCTTCGCGCGGAAAACGCTCGCTCGCGCGTGGCGCTGGCTCCATTCCTTGCGCTTATTCAGTCCGCGATTTCGCGGAGCTTCTGACGGTGGCGTGCCGCTTTGGCGCGGTTGCCGCACGTTGCCATGTCACACCAGCGGCGGCGCCCGTTCTTCGTTCCGTCATAAAACACGCGCGCGCAGCGCGCATCGGCGCAGCGTCGGACGCGAGGCAATTCGCCGAGGATCAGTGCGTCGGCCGCTGACTCGACAATTGGAATCATCAATCCGGCGAACGCATCGCCAACCGGCACGAAGGCACGCGCGTACGTTCCGTCGCTGCGGCGTTCCACGCGGCGCGTCCCGGCGCTGCGGCCGAGTACGCGATTGATCTCATTGAGCGCCTCCGTGCGAACCTGCTCGGCGGCGCTCGCGCCCGCACCGCGTTCCGCGAGCGAACGCAGCGCGCCGCGGACGCGTCGTGCGTCGACGAGCGCGGCGGCGGCGCCGGAAGGCTGCTCGCGCGCCCGACGTCGCATTCCGAGGGCACGCTCGCCGTCGACGAGCGACGCGGCCTCGAGCCACGACATCAAAGTTTCGAAGTCTCGCAACGCATCCACCCCGCGAATCGCGTCGGTGTTCACGAAGTCGAGCCAGAGGCGCTCGCCCACGAAGATAAACACACGCTCGTGTGAGAGCGCGGGTGCTATCGCGACAGGCGGCAGATCGAGTAACGCGGGAGTGGCAGTCATCGGCGGACGGAAAGCATATCCCCGTGCTCGGGCGCTAGCAAGAAGCGCGACCCGGTCGCGGGAACGAGCGCGTGTCAAGTAGATTCGCGATTCTCTTTTTCGAGCCACGTGCATGTCATCGCTGGTTGGTGCAGTCGCGCTCGGCACGCTGCGCATCGTCGGCGTCGGATCGATGAACCCCGTGAAGCTCGCGGCCGTGCGAGCCGTGCTTGGGCGCATCAGGCCTGACGCACACGTCGAGGCGGTGAACGTTCCGTCGACGGTGAGCGACCAGCCATTCGGAGACACGGAAACGATTCGTGGCGCACTCGCGCGCGCGCATGGCGCTCGTAAGGCAGTCGGCGCCGAGCTCGGGATCGGAATCGAAGGCGGTGTCGTCGACAGCGAGGGCACGATGCGCACGTGCGCGTGGGCCGCAGTGGTCGACGGCGCGGGGCACGAAGGCGTTGGCGGATCGCTCGCAATGCCGCTACCCGACTCGGTCGCGACACTCGTGCGTGAGGGAATGGAGCTCGGCCACGCGATGGACTGTCTCACGGGCGAGGAGAACACGAAGCACCGGCAAGGTGCCGTCGGAATTCTCACCGCGGGACTCGTCGATCGTCAAGCTGCGTACGAGGTAATTCTCACGTACGCGCTCGCACGCTTTCTCACACCCGAGTTGTGGTAGCGCGCTATGCCGCCGAGGACGACGCGGTTGAATCGGCCGAGCCGGGTGCCGCGAGAGCGTCTTCTCGATAGACAATCCAGCCCGTCGTGTCTTCGACGACGAGCTCCACCTCCGTCCCCAACGGAATCGTTAGGTTCGGCACCTCGTGTCCCGCGGGAAAATCCATGAGCACGGGGACATCGAGGTCCGACACGAGATCGAGCACGAAATCCTCGAACTCGTCCTCTTCCGAGCGGTCGAGGGACAGCTGACCGAACAAGATGCCGCGCACCTGCGAGAGCAGCCCGGCGGCGCGGAGGTGCACGAGTCGTTCGTCGACGACCGACATGGGGTCGCGCGTCTCCTCGAGGAAGAGAATCGCGTCGCGCACATCGATCTCGTATGGCGTTCCAATCGACTGCTGCACGAGCGAAAGATTTCCACCAACGAGCCGACCGATTGCGCGCCCGGGCTTCGCGGCGCGCGCCATGTCGCGACCGATGCGCGTCGTTGGGCGCGGCGCAGTGAGTGCCGCGAGCAGAGACGTCATCGTCGGGTCACGCACGCTCGGAATGAGATCGTCGACGGTCGGTCCATGAAAGACTCGCAGCCTCGCGCATCGCATGAGCCAGAGGTGTAGCGCGGTGATATCGGAGTAACCGACGAAGGCTTTCGGGTTGCTCTCGAAGATCTGCGGCTCGAGATACGGGATCATGCGCACCGCACCGTATCCGCCCGTGCCGCCAATCACTGCCTTCACTCGCGGATCGAGCCACATGCCCATGAAGTTCTCGGCACGGCGTTCGTCCTCGGCACGCGTGAAGCGTCGTAGGGTTGTGATCTCAGGGTCGAGAAGAACGGTGTACCCGGCGCGCTCCAGCGCTTTGACGCCGCGCGTCAGCCAACCGACCCGCGGAGAGTACGACGGCGCGACGACTCCGATCGTGTCGCCCTTGGTGATCGGCGCTGGCCGAAGCAGGGGCTCAGGAGTAGGCCCGACCAGAGTTGCTGGCGGCAAGGGCGCGGCGACTTCGGCGAGCGTCAGAGGATCGGAGGCATCGGGGGTCATTGCGGGGCAAATTAAACGTCAAGGCCGGAAGGCGGCGAGCACGCCGGACAGTCGGCTAGATTTGCCGACATGCCACCGTCGCCGTCCTCACCAGACTCCTCCACCTACTTCCGGAAGGGATTCGGCCTCAAGTCTGAGGTCCAGGGAGAGCTCGCCGCATACGAAGGCGCGCTCGTAGATCGCATGAAGGCAAGCGATTACACCCTGACTGTCGGCGATGTCACCATCCGACTCGCGCGAGAATTCGGCTTCTGCTACGGGGTGGAGCGCGCGGTCGAGTACGCCTACCAAACGCGGCGGAAGTTCCCGGATCGGCGGATCGTTCTGGTCGGCGAGATCATCCACAATCCCTTTGTGAACGCGCGCCTCCGCGATATGGGAATCGAGATTCTCGATCGAGGCGATCGAAGCACGTTTGATTTCTCGTCGATTCGACAAGAAGACGTCGTGATTCTGCCGGCCTTCGGTGTCACGATCGAGGACTTCGAGCAGCTCCGCGCACTCGGGTGCATACTCGTCGATACAACGTGCGGCTCGGTGCTGAATGTCTGGAAGCGCGTAGAGAGCTACTCTCGAGATGGATTCACTGCGCTGATTCACGGCAAGTATTATCACGAAGAGACCCGCGCAACCGCGTCTCAGGTTCGCAAACACGGCGAAGGACACTATC
>DATBBP010000468.1:0-3549 GCA_036270935.1 Gemmatimonadaceae bacterium | reverse complement strand
CGCGCTTCGTAGCCATCGCAGTCGGGACAGACGTGCGCATTCTCGCCAAAGGTATGATCGAGTCCAGGAATGTCCGGCCAGACGTCGCGAATGCCGATGGCGAGTAGTAGCCGGCGCGCGCGCACCGGTTCGCCTCTGACCATCTCGAGCGTGAATTCGTCGTCGCTCGACTTGCCGACGGCGACGACGATATCATCGACGAGCTCGACGTCGTAGCACCGACACTCTTCTCGTCCAAGAGCGCGCAGTTCCGCCGGACGAATGTTGGGAAGGCCGAGAAATCCGTTCACGCCTCTGGTTTCCCAGTTGCGCGGATCGCCGCTGTCGACGAGAACAACTGAATGGAGATATCGCGCGAGCCAGATCGCGGCGCTGAGCCCCGCTGGTCCGCCACCGACGATCGCGACGTCGAAGATTCGTCCCATGCGCGCAGCACAGGCGCAAGATCCGGGCGCATGAAACTGAGTGGCGAGCGACGAGTGGCGAGTGGCGGCCTGGCAGCCGTCTCGCCACTTGTCACTCACTCGCCAGTCGTCACTTGGCTACCTCACCCGCCCGGGTGGCAAGGAATACAGTAGGTGCAGCGTTTCCTTATCGAGATCGGTGATGTCGAGATGCGTGCTCTCGGGGTACATGATCGTTCCCGTGTTCTTGGAATGTCCAAGCCCGAGCGCGTGGCCGATTTCATGGCGCAGAATCTCGCTGATCTCCCCCGGCGGGAATGTGTCGCCGTCACGGTCGTGAAGGGCGACCACGACCTCCGCGTGCCTCACCCATGAATTTTGATCGGCGAGCCGTCTCGTCTTGCCGATGCGCAACTCGTTGACAGGGAACTGATCGATCCACCGAACGACGATATCGGCGCCAACGGAGTCCGCTGGGAAAACGAAGCGCAGCGGAATGCCGGCCGTCTCCCACTCCAGAAACACGTCGCGCGCGGACTGCACGTAGCCAATCCACCAGTCGCGAACGTGAGGATCTGATTGGACCCAGACGCGGACTCCCTCGTCGCGATTCTCCGGCCATCGATAGAGAATCGAGTCCTGCATCGCGAGGAGATCGTTGATGTAGGTCCGTGGTCCAGCGTCGGCGATCCGTCGCCGAATCTCGGCTGTATTGCGAGAGGGCGCGCGCGTGCTCGAGGGCAGAACGGCGTTGTGTACGTCGGCAGGATCAGACGAATTCTCGCGTCCGCCGCTCGAATCGAGAGCGGAGTCTCCAAGAACGTCGCTGCGCGGCGTCCCGGTTTGCGCGACCTGGAACGCATAACGACGGGGCTCGAGCGTCGACTTTACGCTCTCGAACGCGATGAACGTGATCAGCGCGCCGACGGCACCAAGCAGCCAGTACTCGATGCGTCCCATGAAAGAAACGTCGCGGAACGACTGAACGCGCGGCGATCACTCGCCGGGATCAGCGCACCGGACCAGGCGGGAGGGAGTACAGCAGTCGCACCGTCGCGCGGTCGGCGGAGGAGAGATCGCGCACGCGGACTTTGGGCGCCATGATACTTGTCTGATCCTGCGTGTGATCGAGTCCGAGAAGGTGTCCGATCTCGTGGAGGGCCATCGCGCGCATGGCTTCCTCGTCGAGCACCTCACCTTGATGGTGATGCACGGCGAGAATGATGTTCGCGTCGGTAATCAACCAATCATCATCGCGCGCCCACTTGGTGCGCCCGCTGATTGGCTCGCTGAAGTGATCGATCCAGTTCACGTGGACTTCAGCGTCGGCGGAGTCGTCGACGAACACAAAGCCCAGCGGAAGACCAACCGCCTCCCATTCCTCGAACGCTTCGCGAACGCGATCGACGTAACCGGGCATCCAATCATCGATCGCTGCGCTCGGCTGGATCCATATCGCGAGCGGCCGATCACCACGATCGGGCCAGCGTGCGAGAGACGAATCTCGCTGCTGAAGGATTTCGGCGATGTAGGTGCCCGGCTCGTCGCGTCGCAACCGACGGCGCACGGCGGCGCGATCGGGTTCGTCGAGATCGTCGCCACGCGGCGGAAAGAGTGCGCGTCCGACGCTTCCGGCCGCGCTCTGTTCGCGCGACGCGGTGAGCGCGTGCGCGACAGCGACTTCGGGTGAACGCGTCTTCTTGACAGCGCCCAACGCGCCGACACCGACGGCGAGATACAGAACGGTCAGGGACGCTCGCTTAGCACGCTTCATACGGATTGGCGAACGGGGCCCAGCAGCGGGGCGGCGAGGAAGGAATCAACGACCGAGAAGAACACGTCCGGCGCTTCCCAGAAGGGCATGTGGCCCGAGTGAGGCACCAACTCGCGTTGCGCGCGAGGAAGCAGCGCCGCCAATTCCGCCGAGACGGCAATTGGAAGCGCGTCCTCCTCGCTGTGAATGACGAGCGTCGGGACGGAAAGGGCACGCAACCGAGCGCGCCAATCGTAACCGTCGCGACGCAGGCGAGCCAGTATGGCTGCGCCGGTGTGGCTGGTCACCTTTGGTGGCGCGAAGGAGCTTGCGAGCTCCCCATCGGCGAACCACGCGCGATAAATGGCACGCGAATAGGCCGCTTGAACTTCAGCGTTCGGCGTCGCGAGCGCCGCATCATCGATCTGGTCGAATGCAGCGCGATCCGAGGCGAACAGACGTTTGCCCAGCGCCTCCCGCAGCATGGGCATCCAAGCGCTCGTGGGACCGACACTGTCGACGGTGACGAGCCGTCGAGTTCCAGCCTCGTCGAGGGACGCGGCGAGCAGTGCGATCCCGCCGCCCCAGGAGTGGCCGAGCAGATCCCATTTCCTGATGCCGAGCGCGCGACGCAGGGCCGCGACGTCAGCCGCGTCGTCCTCGATTGACGCGCTCGAGGGATCAGCCGGCGCTTCGCTCTGCCCGCGTCCGCGCTGATCGTAGAGGATGATCTGGCGCCGACGCGCGAGTGGAGAGAGCGCGGGCCAAAGCATCGCATGATCGTAGAGCATCCCACCGTTGATGCAGAACAACGGAGGCGCATCGGCACCGCTACCGATTATGGGCGGCGTCGAGTACACGGCGAACGCGAGTCCGCGAGTACGAATGGTCTGTCGCTCGAGCAATGGAGTGCGCGGAAGCGACCGACGAAATGCTACGAAACGTTCTTTGGCTGAGGGCAATGAACAACGAGGCGCTCAGCTGGCGCGGGAGGAGGGTACAACAAGCCGCGCACGGCGGGTGAGAGACCGCGCGCGTGTGAGGAGGATCACTATCCGGCGAGTAAATACCCCAAGATCCGCGGAATGGTAAGACTAAACGTCAGATTTTTTCTTGGGCTCTTGGATGCGCGACGATACCTGTGGGAGCGCATGTTGGCAAGCATCGCGCGGGGCGCGTGGCGCGCCCCGCGCCCCGCGCCCTCCTCCGGCAGATGAAGCTCACCTGAGTGCTCGTTAGGCTGGCACGGCAGTCAGGACATCAGACTCCGCACGACGAACCACACGTTGGCCGGTCGCTCGGCCAGGCGGCGAACGTACCAGGGAAACCAGTGCGAGCCGTAGCTGATGAGCACGCGAACCGGAACTCCGTTGGTCGGGAGCGCTCGCTGCG
>DATBBP010000467.1:0-2891 GCA_036270935.1 Gemmatimonadaceae bacterium | reverse complement strand
AGCCATGAGCGAGGGATGCTCGACGTCGAGCGAAGCACTTTCAGAGGCTCCGGCTGCGTGAACGGGTCGTGCGCCACCGGCAATTTCCCTTTTGACGTTGGGAACGCCGCCCTTCACCAACGTGTCGATGGACACTTCCCGGCCATCGTCGAGCAGCAGCGTGTCGAATTGCAGCACCGCATGCTTCGGGGGAGAGAAGTTGCCAGAGAGGTATGCTCGCGTACGGACGAACGCCGATCCGCTGTCGATTCCAGTGATGTGCCCGCGGACTCTGGTGCCCTTCGCGATGACGATCCGGTCGTAGGCATAGACCGGCTCGACGACCGCGCCTGTGACCGACTGTCCCACGTGCTTCAACTGGACGCGTTCGTCGAGCGCCACGCGAAGCGGACGTCCGGTGTTGACGACGAGGTCGACACTGCTTTGATCGGATTGCGCGGCTGCCGGCAGCGAGATCGCAACGGTCGACAGGACCACCAGAGCGTCGACGAGACGTCGGACTCGCAGCATGGGGCACTCCTGTTGAATGAGTCACTCATCCTACTGCTCGGACCAAGAGAGTGAAGTAAGGAAACAGGAAAGTAGCGCTCGAGCGTGTTTTTGTCGATGTCATCGAGAATTCATCTGACCCCCTTGCAGCGATCGAGACCGGGCATCGCAATGAATCCGGTCGTCGTTCCGCACAGGGCTGACATGGATGAGGTGGAGCGTCAGCAGCGTCCACGATCGCGCCGATCGTCAGGTGCTTGATTATGGACGGGATCAAAGTCTGGACCTACCTCGATCCGCTGCGACGCATCACCGTGTAACGTTCCAGCACTTCGATCGGCTGGAATCCGAATGCCTCATACATGGACCGCGGGCCGCGGAAATGGCCGGCGTCGCTCGCTTCGGGTTCGTTGTGCGGGTACCCCTCGATCCACGATGCTCCGCGTGCGGACGCGTCCGCGATCACGCGATTGAGCAGCGCCGAGGCGACTCCGTGCCGTCGGAAGGGCGGCGCGATGACGAAGCACGAGACACCGATCACGGATTGCGGGTTGGGGCCGTCCGTATCGGCAACGCGGTAGAGGCCGTAGTGGGCGCGAAATGATGCGTTGACCCAGCCCGCCGGTCTGCTGTTGACATAGGCGAGATATCCGAAGGTCGTGGCACCTTGTAGACGCGCGGCCATCGTCGCACGCGTCTGTCGCCATGCGCGCTCGGGTTGGTCGGGCGTCGCCGGTTCATGAGGTTCAAGGCAATAGCACGAGGCCCAGTCGGGGTTACCAGCGAAGCCGTCGTGATCGAAGAACCGAAGCCAGTCGCCGACACGGTTCTCGGTCACGGGATGTATCGTGACGTCGGCGATCTCCGACAGTCGTTCGGTTCCGCCTGTGAGTCGCTCGACCGCGTCGGCGTAGTTGCGAGCGTAGTTGCGAATCGCTTTTTCAGGATACGCCCAGTCGTGCTTCTCTTTGCCGTGGGCGACGAACACGTCGGCGATCGCGTCGGCGTCCTCGGCCTCCATCAGCGCAGCACACGCGAAGCATTTGACCTTCACACGTGTCTCCTCTCGTGCAAGCCGATCTTACGCGTGCACTTCGCGGAAGAGTGCAACCACAAACGAACTCAGCCTTGGCATCAAGGCGCGAGTGGATTTCGTCCGCGCGATGGCGTACATCTCCCAGCTGATCTGATTGAGTAAGGCGCGGCTGTCGTCGCAACTCGAGCTGTCCGGTCGCGGGGCGCGGTCAACGGAGGCCCATTCGCACACCGACGAAGACACGTGTCTCGTTATCCCCCCCGTATTCCTTGAAGAACACCCGCTGGTAGTTGCCCTCGCCGACGGCGGCAATCCCTTCGTAAGCGGGACGATGACGCCCGCGCCGGGCTGAAGCATGAACGCGTTGTCCCCATCGTTAAATGGTGTGTCCGACCTCGTCGCGAGATCTGCGTGTGTATGCACGCCGCCGCCGAGCACCTGCCCGTAAAACAGCAGGCGCCCGGCCGACGCGGTGACGCGCGGGCCGGCGCCATAAAAGTACAACGTCAACGTACCCTTGCCGTAGGTGGACGTCGTGTGCCGTGCGATCGAGACGCCAGCCTCGCCGACGATCCGCACCGTGTCGGTGACAGCCCCCGACATGCCGAGCGGATAGGTTTGCCCTGGGATATGCATCACCTGACATCCGAACGACAGATCGAGAGCAGACTCGGGGAACGTCTGAGCTGTCGCGCCCCCCGCGCATGCCGCGATCAGCGCCATGCAAGGCACCGTGCGCACGAACAGCTTCAATCATGCCTCCGTTATGAGCGGACGGTGGGAGACAGGTCTAGTCTAAAGCGTGGCGACAGAACTACCTGACATCGTCGTCTTGTCGATGTCGGCGCGTGAGGAAATGATCGAGCACGAAATCGGCGACGTCTCGGCCGAGCCGATGACCGCTAGTCAGGTCGCTGCGGAAATGCACGCCCGCGAAGATGCGACTCTGCGTGGCTTCCTCCGCGGCCGAGGAAAAGCTCTCGAACGAGCGCTCAACGCCAGGGAGCACTTCGGATGTGACGGTGAAGCCGAGATGATTTCGGTGAAGGATGGCCGCGAGCATCTCGGCGCCGACCGCGCTGATGACGGCATGCGCGCCTGGATAGGCGGGATCGGGGGGCGTGTTGCCGACCTCGGGCAACCAGCCCGCGTCTGGCGTCGTGTCGGGATTGTCGTCCGTGCCGGCCGCACGAATCGCGGTGACGGGACGCCAGCGGTTGTACGGGTACTTGGCGTCGTAGAACGCGATGACGCTGTCGGCGAAGCTGAGGTTCAACAGCGCAAACAGCCGGGCGTTCTCGGCGATCGTCAGGTGGCGGTCGAGCGATGCCGTTTGCGCGATCTCGTTCCAATAGTTCTGGATGGC
>DATBBP010000466.1:0-2813 GCA_036270935.1 Gemmatimonadaceae bacterium | reverse complement strand
GCATTCTTGCGCACCCGTTCGCGTTCATCGCCTTGCGTCCCTTCACGGATAAGCAAAAGGGACGTGTCGGGACGTACCGGCTAGGATTTTGGCCGAGCGAGCGTGGACGAACCGCGACCGATGCTTACGAGAATCCGGATGGCTTCATCGAGGTGACACCCGAGAACAAAGACATGCAGATCTCGGAGCACTTCAAGCTTTCGGATTTCCTGACGCACGACCAACACGACGTGTGGCCGAAGTACCTCGTGCTCAACGAAGACCTTGTCGACAAGCTCGAGCTCGTGATTGCTCGGCTCCAGCAAAATGGGGTTCGTGTCCAGCGCCTAGTGGTGATGAGCGGATTCAGAACGCCGTGGTACAATCGGCACGGAGGACGTGTCGGCGGCCGCGCTGAGCTGAGTCGGCATATGTACGGCGACGCTGCGGACGTGTACGTCGACAACGGCTCGGGACGCATGGCTGATCTGAATCACGACGGTCGCGTCGATTCGCGCGACGCCAAGGTCATTCTGAAGGCGGTCGAGGAAGTCGAGAGAGAGCATCCCGAGCTCTCCGGCGGCGTCGGCGTTTATCACGGTACACGCAGTCACGGTCCGTTCGCCCACATCGACGTGCGCGGCTGGCGCGCACGTTGGGGGAGATCCTGATGCCGGCCGATCAACGGCTGGCACCGGCACCCTCGACTTCGCCAAAACGAAAGGCAGCGCGCCGCGCTATCTGGGCATCACGAACGCTCTTTGGCGCGGCAGCCTTGGGCGCGATGCAGTTTGTGCATGCGCCGGCAATGCCCCGTGCTCCGTTTGCACAGTTCGTTGGACCCACGGCGTGGGCGTCCAGCGACGCATTCGGCGCGAGTCGCGAGGTAAAGCTCCGCTTCACACTACCAGGTCGCCGCGTAGAGTTTCCACTCGCGGTTGCTGATGATCCGAGGGGTCTCGAGTACCAGTGGGTCGCCGCGTCCGGCACCGAAGCCGCAACCGAGGCCATGCCGCTAACTGGAGCCATGGTCGCTCCGACTCGCCCGGGCTTCTACCAACTCATCCTGCTGCACCGATCTGCTCAGGATTCGGCCGTCATCGAGCGCGAGCGCGTCTCCGAACCGACGCTCGCGGTCATGGTGCCGTTCGCTGAGAAGGCTGCCGGGATGCTCAACGGGTACAAGATCGGCACGTACCTGTCCGAGCGGTTCGGTGGTGATGATGACGACGCGCCAGATGGATTCATCGAGGTCCACCTCGGAGACGTTCAACTCAGTGTCAGCAAGCATTTTCACCTTGGCGACTTCCTCACTCGCGATGCGCAGACGGATGTGTGGCCGAAATACGTTGCGCTCAATCCTCGGCTGCTCGACAAGCTCGAGCTCGTGGTTGCTCAGGTCGCGAAGATGCGGGGTGTTCCGCCGGATTCGATGGTAGCGCTCGACGTGCATTCCGGATTCCGAACGCCGGCGCATAACGCGCAAGTGCAACGAGCTGCTCGGGACAGTCGCCACCAGTACGGCGATGCAGCGGACATAGTTATTGATGCCGATGGAGACGGGAAGATCACCCGCGCCGATAGTCGTATCGTGGTGAGCGCGGTGGATTCCGTAGAGGAGCTTCATCCGGAGCTCATTGGCGGACTTGGTGTCTATACGAGCGATCGCTACCGTACGCCTTATGTGCACATCGATGCTCGTGGCCATCGTTCGCGCTGGCGCGGATGATCGACGCGATCTGTCGCGTGCCGTCGCGCTGCTGGAGCATCGCGCGACCTTGTTGAGGATGAAGTCGTCGCGCGGCGTGGTGCGGCGACTTTTGATTTTCGGCATGAAGCTCGCACCCATGTTATTTGGTGCGGCCCCCCGAGTTGCATGAACTTTTTCCAGGACCGCCGTCAATGAACGAGCACCTTCGCGATCGCATCGTCAGGAAGCTGGACACGCTCGCCGACGAGCGTGGTTATCAGATTCTCGACTACGTGGAGTTCCTGGAGTCCCGTTACGCGGAGCGGCAGGCATCCGGCGCGACGGCATTCACTCGGTTCACCGAAGCGGTCGAGGACAGGCTGCGTGCGGGAAGGGTCTCGGCCACAACTATCGCCGAGGCTATGAATTTGATGAACCGCGCGTCGAACGTCTTGAACGGAGCGCTTGCCGCTGGCCGCTCCGTCGCGAACGACATTGTCAGCGCGACTCGGTCGACTACGACGAGCCCGACGACACCCGGAGCAGCATCGCCGCCTCAGGGCAATGGTACGGCCACGAATGCGGCAGCGACCACCGAAGCGTCGTCGCCAGCGCACGAGACAAAGCTGCCGGGCAGCGGCGAGGAGAAGCTGTAATGGCAGCCGCGACACGACGACGTCCGAAAGCAGACCGCGCGATCGGGCCAGAACGCGATCCCGCTCGCAGTCGGCCACGCAAGGGCGCGAAGCGCACCGTGCTGCACTACATCCGACAGCTGCCGAACTTCGTGCGACTGCTGTTCGGCCTCGTTACGGATCCGCGTGTTGCGCTCGTTGATAAGGTGCTCGTCTTCGGGGCCATCGCGTACATTATCACGCCCATCGATCTCATTCCGGATTTCATTCCATTCATCGGTGAGGTCGATGATGTGTATCTGCTCGTCATTGCGCTGCAACGACTGATCTCGAACGCAGGGCGGTTGGTATTGCTGGATCACTGGGGCGGCGACGCGGAGGATCTATCCGACCTAAATCTTCAGGGTGCGCTCGCGGCCGCTGCATTCTTCCTTCCGCGCCGCATTCGCCGCCGACTGCGCGTCATCGGTCGGTGATCAGTGCTAAGTGACTGCGGGCACTGTCACTCC
>DATBBP010000465.1:0-1516 GCA_036270935.1 Gemmatimonadaceae bacterium | reverse complement strand
TCAGGTCGTGCGTATCCCTGTCTTGATGGACGGACGGTGGATCGAGCGCGTGCGTCGGGGAAAGTTCGATCTCGCGGTCAACATCTGCGAAGGCATCGACGGCGTGGCGAACTTCGAACCGCCCGTCATCGGCGTGCTCGAGCTGTTTGGCATTCCGTACACCGGGAGCTCCAGCTATACGACGTCGCTCTGCCTGCGCAAGCACGTCGTGAATGCGCTGCTCGAGCGCGCGGGTTTGCCGATTCCTCGCTTCACAACCGTGCGCCGCGGCGGCTCCCTCACGTCAGTCGGATTCCCGGCGATCTGTAAACCATCAGCAGAGGATGCCTCGCTCGGAGTGGAGCAGCGCTCGGTTGTTCGAACGACGCGCGCGCTCACCGCGCGCGTCGATGCGATGTTGGAGCGTTGGGACGAAGTGCTCGTGCAGCGTTTCGTCGACGGCCGCGAGATCAACGTTGGCATCGTCGGCGACACGGTGCTTCCCATCTCGGAGATCGATTTCGGCGAGATGAGGCGCGGAATGTGGCGCATCGTCACGTATCAATCGAAGTGGCTGGTCGGCAGCGACGAGGACATCGGCGCCGCTCCGCGTTGCCCGGCGGATCTCCCGCCAAAGCTCGCCGCGGAAATTCGCCGCATCGCCCTCAGTGCGTGGCGCCTGGTTGGCGGTCATGGATACGGACGCGTCGACATGCGAATCGATTCGTCCGGTAAGCCTTGGATCCTCGAGGTCAACGCGAATCCCGACGTCGCGCCAGACGCCGGCCTCGCGCGCATGGCCGCGGTTGCCGGCATCGAATATTCGGCGCTCGTGCGTTCGATGTGTCAGATCGCACTCGAGCGCAATCGCGACGGTCTTTCGGTGGAGGATGGGTGGGCGCTCGCGCAGCGGTTGTCTGGCGTTGCGGGCGCAAGCGAACGGAGCGCACCGGCGTTCGATCTCTTCGAGGCAGAAGCGCGCGAAGAGACTGAGCATGCGGTCGGCGATCACTGAATCAGGTGACCGCAGTGCGGCTCGGCGCGTTGCAGCGGACACACCGCGGACGACTGCGGGAAATCCTCGACGCGACAGCCGTCTTCCGTCCCGATGAAGTGCAGATCGCGCTCGAGCTGTTCGATGACGCGATCACCGGTGAGTACGAATTCCTCGGCGGTTTCGATCAGGAAGACCTCGTCGCGTACGCCTGCTTCGGCGCAACGCCGGGGACCGATCGCACATTCGATCTTTACTGGATCGCCGTTCATCCGAACGCGCAGCGTCATGGTGGCGGATCTCGCCTGCTCTTCGAAGTCGAGCAGCGTCTGTGCGATCGCGGTGCGCGACTTCTCGTTGTCGAAACGTCGTCGCGGCCGGAGTACGACGCGACACGACGTTTCTATCTCGCTCGGGGATATCACGAGGTTGCGCGCATGCGCGACTTCTATGCTGTTGGCGATGACCGAGTGATCTACACCAAGGCCCTAGGCCTTAGGGCCGTAGCCCCTAGCCCCTCAGTCCATGAGTGATTGGCAGAAG
>DATBBP010000464.1:0-5007 GCA_036270935.1 Gemmatimonadaceae bacterium | reverse complement strand
TTCGCTCGACGCGGCGCTGGTACAAGCGCATCGCCTCGCGCAGGAAGGCGCCGACATCATCGATGTGGGAGGAGAATCGACACGGCCACAAGGCGCCAAGCCGGTGGATAGCGACGAGGAAAGACGCCGTGTGATCCCCGTGATCGAGGCACTCGCGAAAGCCCTTCCCGAGACTGCGCTCTCCGTCGACACAGTGAAGTCGGACGTGGCTCAGGCCGCGCTCGACGTTGGCGCACAGATTGTGAATGATGTGTCGGGCTTCCGCCTGGACCCCCGCATGGGCGAGATTTGCGCGGCGGCTGGCGCTGGTGTGGTGCTGATGCATTCCCGAGGCAGCGTAAGCGAGATGGGCACGTACGCGCATGCGAACTACGATGGCGTGGTGGACCAAGTCCTGGCGGAGTTGCGCGAGAGCGTGACCTCGGCAGCTAGCGCCGGCATTGCGGAGGAGTGCATCGCCGTCGATCCGGGAATCGGATTCGCGAAGCGTGGTGAGCACTCGTTGAGCATGCTGGGGTCGCTGCCGGAGCTCGTCGGGTGGGGATATCCCGTCGTTGTCGGTGTATCGCGGAAGCGATTCCTGGCTGAGGTCGCTGGCGTCGAAGAGCCAAATGAGCGCGTGTACGGAACGGTCGGCGCCAATGTCGCGGCGCTCGAGCGCGGCGCTCGAATTTTTCGCGTCCACGACGTCGCGGCGAGTCGTCAGGCGCTCGACGTCGCGTGGGCAATCGCGCGGCATGATCGCGTCGGTACGAAGTCATGAGCGTTCTCGAACAGCTTCGTCTGCTCAGCGTAGGCTGGCGCGATGTGCTCGAGATCGCGATCGTCGGCTACGCGATTTATCGCGTGCTGCTGCTGCTGCATCGATCGCGTGCGGTGCCGGTGCTGATCGGCATCGTCGTGCTGCTGCTTACCTACGCCGTCGCGGCAGCGCTGAAGTTGACGATGATCACGTATTTACTGACTCTGGTGTACACGTACGGCGCAATTGCTCTGTTGATCATCTTCGCGCCGGAGCTGCGCATTGCGCTGTCCGTGATCGGCCGGTCCCCAATGCTTCGATTCTTCCGCCACATGGGCGAGACGGACGTGGCAGACGAATCAGCCAATGCGGTGGAGCGACTGAGCCGATCTGGCATTGGCGCCATCGTCGCGATCGAGCGCGAAGTGCCATTGGACGAATACGTGCGATCGGGATCGGAAATGCAGGCGAAGGTCTCCGCGGACCTCCTGACGACGATTTTCACGCCGTATTCGCCGCTGCACGACGGCGCAGTCATAATTCGCGGTGATACGATAGTCGGGGCAGGCTGCATTTTGCCGCTGTCGCAGGCGGCGCTGCTCGATCGATCGTTAGGCACGCGCCATCGTGCGGCGCTCGGTTTGAGCGAGGAAACCGATGCGCTCGTGATCGTCGTCTCGGAAGAGACGTCGGCCATCTCGGCGGCGGTACAAGGGAAGCTTTGGCGGAATCTCAGCTCGGCGCAGTTGCGGGACATGCTGTCTGGCTTGCCACCGCGATCGAGTGCGGAACAGCCTAGGCTCGAGGCGCGCGCGTAGCGGCGCGGCGAGACTGACGGCAGAAAACGGCGCCTGGATCGCCGGGATCCTGCTATTCCTGGTCTATCTGGCTTCGCTCGCTCCGGACGTCACGTTCTGGGACGCGGGTGAATTCATCGCTGCCGCTCATTCGTTAGGTATTCCGCATCCGCCAGGCACGCCGCTTTTTGTGCTACTTCTGCACGACTGGGCCAAGCTCCTGGCATTCTTGCCATACGCCGTTGCATGCAATCTCTTTTCTGCCGTCTGCACCGCGGTCGCTGGTGGGCTGAGCGCGGTGCTCATCAGCCACGGTCCGCGTCTCGAGCGCGGACGGAACGATGGTTGGTACGTGCTTGGCGGTGTGCTGTGCGCCGGCGCGATGAGCTCCGTACAGCTCAACGCCACGGAAACGGAAGTCTATGCGGCGTCGATCGCGCTGGTCGCGATTACGCTCGCCGTGGCGAATCACGCCGGACGAACCGCGAGCGCACGCTGGCGCGTCCTCACCGCCTATCTCATTGTGCTCGCGGTGCCGCTGCACCTCAGCGCGCTCGTCGCCGCGCCAGTCGCGGTCTACTTGGCGGCGAGCAACGACGACGGGCTAATCGACTGGCAGACAGCATTCGCGCTCTTCGGAGTGTTCGTTGCGGCGATCGGCGTGGGGCGCGCGTCGTGGCCGTTAGGCGTCGCCGGCGTGGTTATCATCATTTCCTCACCGCCCCTCGCCGGTCAGATGTGGCGCTCGATTCCACGGCAGACGCCGGGCTCGGCGCGTTTACTCTTCGTTGCGACGCTCGCGGCCTCGGCGGTGTTCGTGATGCTGGTGCGCGCCCGCCACGATCCGGCAATCAACCAAGGCGATCCCGCGACCGTCGCGTCGCTCGCTGATGTCATCGCGCGGCGGCAGTATGACGTTCCGGGACTCTGGCCGCGAACGGCGCCAGTCTGGCTGCAGCTCGCGAACTGGTTCGAGTATGCGGACTGGCAGGTTGCGCTTTCGTTAGGCCCGACGCCGGTGCCGACGATCGGCCGCACCGCGATAACGATCGTCTTTGCCCTCTTCGCTGTCGTCGGTGCAGGCGCTCACCGGGCCGCCGACCGGCGCCAGTGGCACGCGGTGCTCCTGTTACTGCTCTGCGGCAGTCTCGGCGTCGCGCTGTATCTAAACATGCGGGCGAGTCCGTCGTTCGGCTGGGGGATTCTTCCTGCGAATGCGATCCACGAAGCGCGAGAGCGCGATTATTTCTTCGTGCTCGGGTTCTGGGCTTGGGCATTATGGGCCGGCTACGGCGCAGTAACCATCGCTCAGCGCCTGCGAGTGCGGCCAGTGTTCGGGGTGATCGTCGCCGCGCTGCCGATCGCGCTCAACTGGTCGGCGGTGACTCGACGGCACGAGCCCGAATCCTGGCTGCCGCGTCGACTCGCCGAGGCGCTGCTTCTCTCGGCGCCGCAAGGCGCGGTGTTGTTCGTGGACGGCGATAACGATACGTACCCGCTTTGGTTCCTGCAGCAGGTAGAGTCATTCAGGCGCGACGTGACCATCGTGACGGTTCCGTTGCTCGGCGCGACGTGGTATGGAGCCGAGCTTGCGCGACGCCATGACCTTCTTCCTCCGCGCGGTGACCACGGCACCTACGGGTCACTCAGCGCTGAGATTGCTGCGCGAGCGCGTCAGCTCGGGCGGCCGGTGGCGGCGTCGGTGTCCCTGGACGCCCGCACCCGAAATCAGCTCGCTGCCGACTGGACGCTCTCCGGGCTGGTATACGTCGAGCGTGTGGGGACGGCGGACTCCGCGAGTTCGCACCCCGAACGGAGTGTCGGAATCGACACGGCTGCGGCGCGAGCATGGTCGCAACGCATCGAGCAATGGCGTGGCGGGCGGCAGACGAGGGGCTCGACGGACTCGATGGACGACTATGCGCTCGGACTACTCGCGTGCCCTCGATTGTACCTGCTTTCGAGGCCTGACAGTGCCCAGGCTGATTCACTTGCCTCGCTTTGTAACCGCCGATAACTTGGTACGTTATGCGTTTTTCTGACCTGCCGGAGCGACTGCGGGAGGTCCGAGGTCGCATCGACGCCGCCGTGCAGCGAGGGGGTCATCGACAGGGCGTAACGCTGGTGGCCGTAACCAAGACTCATGGCCCCGAAGCAGTAGAGGCGGCGTGGGAAGCTGGACTTCGGGACGTCGGCGAGAACCGCGTTCAGGAAGCGCTCAATAAAATGGATGCCGTGCGAGCGGCGGTCCGGTGGCACCTCATCGGGCACCTGCAGCGAAACAAGGCGAAGCACGTGACACGATTCGATCTCGTGCACTCGATCGACAGCACGCGCCTCGCGGATGCGGTGAACGAGATCGGATGCCAGGTTGGCCGGCCGATCGATGTTTTATTGCAGGTGAACGTGGTCGGCGAAGCGACAAAGGGAGGGTTCTCGTTGGACACGCTGCCGAGCGAAGGAGAGCGAATGCGCCGCCTGACCGGGCTGCGCGTGCGCGGCATCATGACGATGGCGCCGCTCGACGCCGACGAGCGAACGCTACGAATGGTCTTTGCGCGGGCGCGTGAGGGCCGTGCCAAGCTCGTGACTGAAGGGCACGACGCGACTGAGCTGTCGATGGGAATGTCCAACGATTTCGAAGTAGCGGTGGAGGAGGGCGCAACGCTCGTTCGTCTCGGGACCATCCTTTTCGGCGCGAGGGAAACGACCGCATGAACGACGAGATGTTTCGGCTCACACCGGTCGACGTCCGACGCATGGAATTCCCGAAGGCCATGCGTGGTTATGACCAGGGCCGCGTGGATGATTTTCGCGAGCAAGTTGCGAACGAGCTCGAACGCCTAACGCGGGCGAATCAGGATCTCGACGCCAGCGTGCGCTCGCTCACCGAGCAGCTTCGCGGCTTCCGCGATCGCGACAAAGCGCTGAACGACGCGCTCGTTTCCGCGCAACAACTGCGAAGCGAGGTCCGCGACCAGTCCGAACGGGAGTCGCAGCTCATCTTGCGCGAGGCGCGTTCCGAAGCCGATCGGATTGTTCAGGCTGCGCAGATGGAGGCGATGCGCTTTTCTGACCAGATCTCACTGCTCGCGCGCATGCGGCGCGGATATCTCAAGCAGTTCCGCGTTATGCTCGAGCGACAGCTCGCCGAGATCGCGGCGGAGGAGGACGTGCCTGATCCTGATCCGAGTGCGATTATCGGCGGCGAACAGCAGGAACAGACTGATGCGACACCCAATCCGCGATCAGGGGCGCTCTTTCGCGGATGACGATGCACGCTCACGCCGCGCTTGATTCGGAGACGGCGCTCGCGAACCTGCACACGCTCGAGCGCGTGGAGGAAGCGTCGGCGGCTGTGCGCGAGCGTTTCACGCAGCGGCCAGACGTTGCGATCATCCTCGGCACGGGCCTCGGGCGGCTCGGTGCGGAAATCGAGACGTCGGTCGCGATCGAGTACGCGGACAT
>DATBBP010000463.1:0-2792 GCA_036270935.1 Gemmatimonadaceae bacterium | reverse complement strand
AATCGTCACGATGAGCTCCTGGAGTGCAATGGCGTTCAGCTCCTCAACCAGGTCGAGGATGTCGACAGGCAGCGTACGCACCCAGCCGCGCCTAACGACCCGACGGTCGCGAACGGCCGTCGTCGCGCCAATCGCCTCGGGGTAGAGGTCGGCAACGTCGGCAAGCCAATCTGGCTCCTCGATGCCACGATCCCCGACGACGACACCGTCAACGCCGAGCCGGATCAACTGCTCGATGTCGCTCGTCGCCTCCACCCCGCCGACCTGCACCCGCGCTTCCGTAATGCGTAAAATCTCTTCCAGGACAAAACTCTCTGTGCCTGTGGCTGAGCCGCCATCGGCGAGGTGCAGTCGAGTGAATCCCAGATCGGCCAATTCTCGGGCAATCGTCACCGCGCTGGTCGCGCGGGCACGACCGTCGCGCAGCTTGATTGATGGAATGGCGATCATGCGAGTACGCTAGCAGGCTGGAGAAGTCTCTGCATTGCTCGGAGCCGAAGGCGATTGCCGCAATTCTTTCTTGTGAATAGTTTCACGACCCTGCGACGAGCGACTCCCGAGTCCGCCATCGGATGCGCATGAATCGGCGAGCGTTCGCACTCAATTGAAGCGAGGGAGGCCTTTTCGGACATGCCACTTCGGAAGCTGCCGACACTTATTGGTCTTGCGCTCTTCGCGGCCTGCGGGGGTCAGAAGAAGACGACGACGGACTCCGCCGCAACCGCGCCGACTCCCACGCCCGCTAATGCAAGCGCGTCCGCGACTCCCAATTCTGCGGCAAGCTCTCCAGCGCCGATTACCGGCCAAACGGTAGAAGTCAAGATGCTGCAGGACGTTCAGGGTAACTATCGCTTCGAGCCGGCGGACGTAACGATCAAATCGGGCGACGGAGTGAAATTCATCATGGTGTCGGGCGGCCCGCACAACGTGGCCTTCGATCCGGCGCAAATTCCGCAGGCCGCGAAGACGCAGCTCTCGGCGAACATGCAGCAACAGGTTTCCGAGCTCTCGAGTCCGATGATGATGAACCCGAACGAGACCTACACCATCTCATTCGGGAACATTCCGCCCGGGAAATACGAGTTTCACTGTACACCGCACCTCGCAATGGGAATGAAAGGCACCGTCACGGTGCAGTGAATACGGTTCAACATCGCCTCTCGGAGCGGGAGCCTTCAGCTCCCGCTTTTCGTAGGCACGGCGCTCGGACGCGTGTACGCTTCCTGCGAATAAGACGAGTACGATGACGCCAGCTTCCGAGTACCGGCTGATCCTTCCTCGCGCGATGTATCTCGCCGCCCGCGCGAGAAATGCGATGCATCGTCCAATCTTCATCGGCGCGGTCAGCGTAGGCACTTTCGTCACGGCGCTCGTAGCACTCGTCGTGGTGCCACAGCAGGCACAGAAAGCTGCCGATGCGATTGCCCCGAAGCCCGGCGAGCGACCAGACACGGTCCCGCTCGCGCAGGCCACCGCGGCCGCGAATGCTCGAGTCATCGCGACCGATTCCGCACTATCAATGGCTCGCATCAGGGCGGCGACGCTGTCGCAGGCCATGTTCGATACGCTCGACCCGCAGCTCACCGCTCGGCGAGACTCGCTGAATCGGCGGTTGAATCAGCTGGAAGCGTTACTCGCGCGCACCGAGACAGCACCACTTGCGGCGTCGTACCGCGCCCTGGGCGAGTCGCCGGAATTATCCGGACATTCATCTGTGCATCTCCTCCTGGACTCACTCAGCGAGATCGAGCGCGAACGCGACGCATCCGCTACGTCCGGCGGCGCGGACCCGGTGTTCGTTGCGCTCACCTCGCGCGCAACGGAAATCGGGCGCGCCATTCAGAACGTCGGCATCGCGCGGCGGGACTCGCTCCGCTCCGCGATCGCCGCACTTGCACCGCCGGCTCGTCCAACGCCGAGTGAGCTGGCTCAGGCGGACACGATGCGCCGCCTCGCGGCACATGAGTCAGCGCTCGCGGCCCTGTCGACAGCGAACGCACAGCTGGAGGCGGCGCGTCGCCGCGTGCAGGAGGTCGATCAGCGCGCCGAGCGCGCTCGAGAGCTGGCCAATCCGCTCAGCGCTCCTCCATACGCGATGCTCGCGTCGGCAATTGTGTTTGGAATGGTGCTCGGCTTCGGAGCGGCGCTCGCTCAGGAACTGCGTCGCCCGCGCATCGCCGATGAGCGCGAGGCGGAGCGTATCGCTGGCGTACGCGTAATCTCGGTCATCCGTCCGCGACCGCCGTCGCCGGAGCGCGGTCGCCGCATGGCGGACCGCGCCGCGCCACCACATATCGATCCAGCGAATGATGCGCATCAGCTGGTCTGGTTGTTCGTCGCGCCTCCGCCATCCGCATTGTTGATGGTGACGATCTCCGGTGAGAACTCACTCATTGCGGCGATCATTGCAGCCAATCTGGGCGCGTTGGCGGCTGAAGAAGCGAGGAACGTAATCCTCATCGACACCGACAGTCGGTCGTCTCCGGTTTCATCTGCCTTGAGGCTTGCCCCAGACCCTGGCTTGCTGGACATCGTCAATGGGCGCATCGGCTGGCCAGAGGCGACGCAGCACGCGACCATCGGACGAGATCGAGTCATCGATGTCGTGCCGAGCGGGGCGTATCAGTCTTCGGGAGACAGCGGCCGTATCGCGGACCTCCTTCGTCGGGATGCGGCACGCCTGGGCCGCCACTACGACACGGTGCTCATGGTCGCATCGAAGACGACCACCCTGAGCGGTTTGCCGGGTTCACTGCCGATGCACGACGTGATTTACTGTGCACAGCTGGGGA
>DATBBP010000462.1:0-1910 GCA_036270935.1 Gemmatimonadaceae bacterium | reverse complement strand
CACCCTCGCAGCGGCGGCATCGATGATCGGGGACGCGCCTCGCAGCCGAAACGAACCTAACGCCGCCGGTACTCGTCGCGGTTTACTCAACTGCTCATCGATCTTGATCTTACCGGTCGTCGCTCGACGTCGTTGCATGCGAGTTGCTCGGCCCGTGATCCGCTTGCTCGCACCAGGAAATCACCGCGAAAGAGCATCGTGAATCGAGTTCCGACGCGCGCACATTTCTCTTCCAGAGAGAGGAATGCGTGTCAAGTTCCATACGTAAAAACTTTACAATCGCGCCCGAAGCGTCCCTCTCGTGAGACAAGCATTTCGACACCGGACCGACCTAAAGCGGCGGCTCGAGCGAGGCGGCGGTATTGGGGCGCGTCGCCGCGTTTGCACGCAAGCGCGCAGACACATAGAAAGTCAGGGGACCGAGCACGATTGCGACAGCGGTGCCGATGAGGGCGGGGAGACCGTACTCGCCGTCTCGAAACGAGAGATAGATCACGAGTAGGAGCACGACCATCGGCAGTGCGGCGAGCGCGGTGACAGCGTTTGCGCTAAGCGGAATACGGAACGCGCCGCGTAAGGTTGGCTCCCGTCGGCGGAGCATGACGAGTGACGCGAATTCGAGCGAAAGGGCGAGCGAGTACAGGAGAACGTCCGCAACGACGAGGCTGCCGAAGGGGATGAGGACAAAGGCCGAGTAGACGAGCGCGGACACCAGGACCGCGTTGCGCGGCGTCCCGTTGTCGTCCGTTCGCGCGAGGGGCGCTGGCAGATACCCGTCGTCGGCAATGGCGAATGGGACGCGCGAGTAACTCAGCAGTAATGCATTGAACAGCGCCAGGGCGCTCACCATGCCCGCGGCGGCGATCCAGATGGCGAGCACGTGGCCGGTTGACCCGCCGGCACTCTGGGCGATTTCCGGCCAGCCGCCTTCGCTCCAACTCCGCCAATCCGTTGCGCCTAACGCGGGAAGCAGCGGCACGAAATAGCTGACGATCACCAGCGGCAGCGCGAAGGCAAGCGCGCGCGGATACGTTCGCGAAGCGTCTCGGACTTCGCCCTGCGCCGTGGAGGCGTTGTCCCAGCCAATGTAATTCCAGAGTGCGATCGACAGGCCGACGGCAAGTCCGCCGATTCCGTTTCGACCCGGCGCGGCAAAAGGCTGCCACGGGCTGTGCGTCACATGCGGGAGCGCGGCGAGCGCAAGCGCGAGGAAGCCAAGTACGACGAACAGACCGGCAATGACCGATGTGCGGCCGACGCGGAAAGCGCCACGGAGATTGATCGCCGTCGCGCCCCAAATCACGAGCAGGGCGACGATCCAGCGTTCCACCTTGCCTAACGACGGCACGAAGTACGCGAGATATTGGTTGAACAGCACCGGGTAGATCGCCATGTCGACGAGCGAGTACATCCAGGTGAGCCAGCCGTTCTGGTATGCCCAGAATTGGCCGAACGCGCGCTGCACCCAGCGATAGTAGCCGCCCTCGAGCGGCAGCATGCTCGCGAGCTCGCCGACGATCAGTACTTCAGGAGGCGAGTACACGAGCGGCACGAGCATCAGAATGAGCAGCGCGAGCCCCGGCCCGACCTCGTGCACCAGCGTCTCCGTCGTGAATGCGCCGCCGGAGGTGCTGAAGTACAGGATGAAAACCAGAGGGAGCGTGGTGAGCGTGCGCTTGAGCATGGGCGATAAACTATCACCGCTGCTGTCGTCCTGAGCGAAGCTGTGCTGTCATCCTGAGCGCAGCGAAGGATCTAGGGCGCGCAAGCGCGCCCCAGATCCAATCTTATTTGAAGTCGCGTGCGCTGTTCGCGCACGCTCCCGCTCCTCTCGCATGGACAGTCCGTCCTTCGTCGCTACGCTCCTCAGGATGACACTCGCTCTTTGTCTGCGGTGTCAGCGCCGTGTC
>DATBBP010000461.1:0-11201 GCA_036270935.1 Gemmatimonadaceae bacterium | reverse complement strand
TTCTGTCGCGTGGGTGGTGAGCGATATGCGCGTGAGAACGGCACCTTTGGCATAACGACGCTCCGAAAAAAGCACGTGTCGATCGACGGCGATTGCATCGTTCTGTCGTATCTGGGCAAGAGCAACAAGAAGCAGCGGCAGGTGATCGTAAGCCGCGAGCTGACGAAGCTGGTCGAGCGACAGCTCGCCGAGCCCGGTTCGCGCTTGTTTCGTTATCGGAACACCGAGGGCGGGTGGTGCGACGTCACGGCACGCGACGTCAACAGATACGTGCACGATCGACTCGGTCCGCATTTCAGCGCGAAGGACTTTCGGACCTGGGGCGGAACGCTTCGCGCTGCCACCGTGCTCGCCGAGCTGGGCGCACCGCGCAACGAGCGCGAGGCGAAGCGCAATGTGGCGCTTGCGATGCGGCTCGTGTCGTCGGAGCTCGGCAACACACCGACGATCTGTAGGAAGTCGTACGTCCATCCGATTGTCATCGCGCGCTACGTGGACGAGGGCGACGCGATCGCCCTGCCGGCAGCGCGCCGCTCGGCCGCCGATCGCGGACAGGCACACTCACCGGAAGAGCGAGCCTTGATCGCGTTTCTGGATCGCCATTTCCCCGAGCGCCGACGCCGACCGCGCCGCGAAGACGAGGACGAACGCAACGCCGCGTGACGGCGCTGGCTAACTTTCGCCCGTGCAAATCATTGAATCCGTGCGCTGGTCCGACGACGGCCTCGGCGTGCGCATCATCGACCAAAGGTTGCTACCTGCGCAGTTCGTCGAGCGCGATCTTCGGACGCTCGATGAGGTGACGGACGCCATTTGCACGCTGGCGGTGCGCGGCGCGCCGGCGATCGGCATTGCGGCCGCGATGGGGCTCGTTTCCGTTCTCGCGCCTGCCGCGACCGAGTCGCGCGAGCGCATACTCGCGCTGGCGCGAGAGACAGCGGCGGCGATCCGAGCAACGCGGCCAACCGCGGTGAACCTGCCTTGGGCTCTCGATCGCATGATGCGCTGTGCCGAGCGGACCAGGGGCGACGGAGAGGCGATTGTCGCGGCGCTCCGCGAGGAGGCGACGTCGATTCTCGACGAAGATCGCGCGATGTGCCGTCGCATCGGTGAGCACGGAGCGTCGCTGCTGCGCGACGGCGCGCGCGTACTGACGCACTGCAACGCTGGCGCTCTGGCGACCGGCGGCATCGGCACGGCACTGGCGCCTATCTACGCGGCGGCGGTAAATGGAAACACCGTCGAGGTTTTCGTCGACGAATCACGGCCGCTGCTTCAGGGCAGCCGCCTCACCGCCTGGGAGCTCCAGCGCGCCGGGATCTCCGTCACCGTGCTCACCGACGGCATGGCGGCCTCGCTCATGCGCGAGCGCGGAATCGACCTCTGTATCGTCGGCGCCGATCGCATCGCAGCGAACGGTGATGTCGCCAACAAGATCGGGACGTACAATCTGGCGATCGCGGCGCGCTATCACGGCGTGCCATTCGTCGTCGCTGCCCCGACCTCGACACTGGATTCAGCGACCGCGAGCGGCAGCGAGATCGTGATCGAGCAGCGAAACGCACGCGAAATCACGCAGGTCGGCGCGGTACGGACCGCGCCCGACGGTGTATGCATCTATAATCCAGCGTTCGACGTCACGCCCGCGGAGCTGGTGACGGCGATCGTCACCGACCAGGGGATTCACCGACCGCCGTACCGATTCGCATGACCGTTAGGCAGACAAAGCTCGATCGCGAACTGGAGAAGCATTGCCGAGCCCTCGCCGCGTGCCGGCGGTGCGAGCTCGGCGACGTGCAGCCCATCCTCTCTCTGGCGCGCCGGCCTCGCGTGATGCTCGTCGGTCAAGCTCCCGGAAGGGTGGAAAGTGGCGGCGGGCGAGCATTCGCCGGTCGAGCGGGAAAGACGCTCTTTCGATGGCTCGCGCGCGCTGGGCTGGACGAGACGACGGCGCGCGAACACATCTACATCGCTGCGATCACGCGATGTTATCCAGGACCGAGCCCGAGCGGTCGCGGCGATCGAGTTCCATCAACCAGCGAGCGCGCAAACTGCGCCAGTTGGCTCGAAAGCGAGCTCAAACTCGTGCGACCGCGTCTGTTGGTACCAGTGGGCCGACTGGCCATCGAGCGCTTTCTAACTGGTCGCAGCCTCGAGGAGCTCATCGGGCGCGAACACGACATCGACCACGCTGGCGGGCAGTGTGTGGCGATACCGTTACCGCATCCCTCGGGCGCGAGCAGTTGGATCCATCAGGGCAATCACGGGCTACTCCTGTCACGCTCACTCCAGCTGATCGGTGCACGACTCGCGGAGCTCAACGTCATTCGAGACAGCTCGACGCGCAACGTCGCCTGAAATGCTTCGGTTTCTACTCGTCCTTCAGCTCCATGGTCCCGGTGACCATCCGGGCGGAGATAGCTGGTTTGGCGTCGATAAGGTCAAGCATTTTTTCATGGGGGCGTTCGTACAAAGCGTCGGCTACAGCGCTGCCCGGGCGACCGGTGCGAGTCACGGCACGTCGCTTGTCGCCGCGACAGGGATTACCGCGGCGGTGAGCATTGGGAAAGAGGTTTGGGACGCACACAGCGGCGGAACGCCAAGCCTTCGAGATTTGACATGGGACGCGGCGGGCGCGGCCGCGGCGACGCTTGTGTTGCAGCACTCCGTTCGGTGAGATTCGGCCATCAGGTGCTTGCCTTATATTGGTCGAGGTGGGAGAATCGACGGCCTCGGCACTAACCGTTGATTCCTCAACCCGTTCGGACGCCATGACAAAGCCGCCAAGTCCGGTCCCTTCTCATGAGCAGTCGTCGAACGAGTCATTGCACGACCGGAGGTCGAATCCGGAGTTGCGACGGCTGATCGAAGAAATGCTGGAGCGAGTGCGGCAGATGAATCGCAACATTGGCGTATGGAGTCCCGAGGAACGCGCGCGGGCGGAAGCCGATTTGGAGTCGGTGATGGCGCGCGTGCGTCGTCTCGCTGGCGAACGACGCGGTTGATGCGCGTCCCACACGTGCCTAACGAATTGCCACGATGAAAGCGCGAACGAAGTTTCTACTCGGTGGGCTGCTGGTTCTCGGACCGGTTGGCTATTTGATGGCGAGCTCGATCAAGCAGACGGGCGTGTACTATCTCACGCCGACCGAGCTTTCGGCGAAGCTGACGGCGGATTCGACATTCCGTGACGTCGGTGTGAAGGTCGGCGCGCGCGTCGTCCCGGGCTCGATTCAGAGAGATCCGGGTGGACGCGAATACGCGTTCCGCGTGACCGATGGCGCGAAGACGTTCCCGGTCGTATACCGCGGAATCGCGCCCGACACGTTCACCGACAGCGTCGATGTCGTGGTCGAAGGCCGAATGGGGCGCGATGGAACCTTCCGCGCGACGACCTTGCTCGCGAAGTGCGCGTCGCGGTACGAGAATGCGCCGGAGAAATACCGTGAGACGCCGGGGTATAAGACGCCAGGCGGGAGACCGAGCGCTTGATTCTCATCGGCGAACTCGCGCTGTGGGTCGGGCTGCTGATGGCGGCGTGGGCGACGACGGTCTCCTTCGCGGGCGGTGCGCTCCGACGTGATGACCTGATCGCGAGCGGTCGACGTGCGATCTATGCCACGTTCGTGATGGTACTGGCGGCGTCGATCGGATTGTGGACGGCACTGCTGTCGCGCGATTTCTCGCTCGAGTACGTGGCCGGCCACATCAGCGCCAACATGCCGAACGTCTACGTCTTCACGGCGTTCTGGAGCGGTCAAGCCGGCTCGATGCTCTTCTGGGCGTTGATCCTTTCGCTCTACTCGGCGATCGCGATCTACGCCAACCGTGAGCGCAACCGCGCACTGCTGCCATACGCGGCGGGTACGTTAGGCGCGATTCTCGTTTTCTTTCTCGCGACGACGTGCTTCAAGGCCAATCCCTTCGCGCGACTCGATTGGACGCCGATGGATGGACGCGGTATGAACCCGCAGCTTCAGAATCCGGGCATGGCGATCCATCCGCCCAACCTGTATCTGGGCTATGTGGCGACCGCGATTCCATTCGCGTTCGCTATCGCCGCGCTGATCACGCGTCGGCTCGATGCCGAGTGGCTGGCGGTCGTTAGGCGCTGGTCGCTGTTGTCGTGGTTCTTCCTGACGTGCGGTATCGTACTCGGCATGTGGTGGGCCTACGTCGAGCTCGGGTGGGGCGGCTACTGGGCGTGGGACCCCGTGGAGAACGCGTCGTTCCTGCCGTGGCTCACCGGCACCGCGTTCCTGCACTCGATCATGATTCAGGAAAAGCGCGGAATGCTACGGAAGTGGAACGTGGTGTTGGTGGCGGTCACGTTCCTGTTGTCGATCTTCGGCACTTTTATTACACGGAGTGGTGTGATTGAAAGTGTCCACTCATTTGCTCAGTCGCCGGTTGGATCGTGGTTCGCCGCTTTCTTCTTCCTGGCGACGGGGACGACCATCTATCTCGTCGCGACGCGTCTGAGGAATCTCGAGGCGAAGGCGGAGCTCGAGAGCATGGTGAGCCGTGAGGCTGCATTTCTCTACAACAACCTCGTACTCGTCGGTATTGCCTTTGCCGTGCTGTGGGGGACGCTGTTCCCGATTCTGTCGGAATGGGTCCGCGGCCAAAAGATCACGGTTGGTCCGCCCTTCTTCAATGCGGTGAATCGGCCGCTCGGATTGCTCCTGCTCGCGCTCACCGGAATTGGCCCGCTCATCGCCTGGCGCAAGGCGTCGACGGCGAATCTCAAGCGTCAGTTCGCGCTCCCCGCAGCCAGCGGTCTCGTGTTCGGCGCACTGCTCGCCGCGTTAGGCATGGGCCGCGGCTACGCGATCGTGACCTACACGCTCGCCGCATTCGTCACCGCGACGATCCTGCAGGAGTTTTACAAGGGTGTGTCGGCACGGCGCGCGATCCACGGTGACAGCATTCCCGTCGGATTCGTTCGGCTCGTGGCACGAAATCGACGACGATACGGTGGCTATATCGTGCACGCCGGCATCGTGATGCTCTTCGCGGCGTTCGCCGGCCTCGCGTTCAAGAGCGAATACGACATCACGCTCCGCACTGGCCAGGAGTTCGAGACGAAGGATCCGTACGGCCACCATTGGCGCTTCGTGAGCCAGGGCGCGTCGACGGACAAGCGGGAGAACCGCATGGTAACGTCCGTCGCCCTCGAGACGTTTCGCGACGGGCAGCCCTCGGGTTTCATCAAGTCGGAGAAGCGCCAGTACTTCGACAGCGCCGAGCGGCCGACGTTCGAGCCGTCGACTGAGGTCGGGATCCGTACGACAGCGAAGCTGGACACCTATGTCGTGCTCGCCGGAGTCCGAGGCGACGTGGCCGAGCTGCGCGTGACCTTCAATCCACTCGTCGTCTGGGTGTGGCTCGGCGGCGCGCTGATGGCCATTGGCGGACTGATCGTCATGTGGCCGCAAGCGGAGCGGCGTCGCGTACGTCAGGCAGGCTACGTGTCCGTTCTCGCGCCGGCGCGCTCCGAGCCGGCCGTAGCCGCTACGGTTTGAGTTGAGTATTTGTTGATGCAGCGTCGGGACTTTTTCGTTCGTGTCGTCGCGGGAGCCGCGGGTGCCTCCGCATTCGCCGGACTCGTGAGTCGCTCGGTAGCCGCGCAGGCTGCGCAAGCTCCGCAGGCTCCGCAGGCTCCGAGCGGAGTCGATTCGTCGAATCTGTTCGCGATGGACCAACAGGCGTCGCGACCCGTGCGGCTGCCACCGAAACCAGGGGCGCGCGTTGTGGTCAGCGCCGCCGAGCGGGACGAGCTCGAACATCGAATCCGATGCCAGTGTGGGTGCACGCTCGACGTGTACACGTGCCGTACGACTGATTTCAGCTGCCAAGTTTCGCCCTCGATGCATCGTGACGTGATGGCGCTAGTCTCCGGCGGATATAGCGCGCAAGAGATCATCGATGCGTTCGTCGGAACGTACGGTGAGCGAGTGCTCATGGCGCCGCCGGCCAGCGGATTCAATCTGCTGGGCTGGATGGCACCGTTCATCGCGCTCGCCGGCGGCGCGACGTTCGTCGCCATCGTGCTGCGCAACTGGAAGAAGGCCAATCGGCCGGCGCTCGTCGCACCAGGCAAGTCGGTGCGTCCGGAGGGCGCAACGGACCACGAGATGGCGCGCCTCGAGGCTGCCGTGCGCGACGATCGATGAGCGCGGCCGTCATCGCGCTGATCGTCGGCACCGCGCTCGCCATTGGCGCGCTTGCCTTTGTCCTCTATCCGCTCTTCTTCGCTATTGAGAGAGGCCGACCGGTTGCCGCGTTCCGCGCCGAAGCGCTGAATGACGACGCTGCCGTCGCTGCGCTGCGTGAGATCGAGTTCGATCGCGCAACCGGCAAGCTCTCCGAGACAGATTATGCGCAGCTCAAGGAGGAGTACACTCGTCAGGCGTTATCGGCGATGCGTCGCACATCGGCCTCCGACGTCGACACCGCACCTGGCGAGGCTGACGACGTGGAGGCAACGATTCGCGCCTATCGCGCCGCGCGGCCGACGTGCGCAGCGCACGGCCCTCGACCGGAGCCTGACGCGATCTTCTGCTCCGAATGCGGCCGCTATCTGGCGGGAACGTGCGAGCAGTGCGGGCGTCGAGTCGAGGAAGTCGGAGCCCGATTCTGCGCGGCGTGCGGTCATCGACTTGCCGCTTGAGCAGATGCTGAAGATGAGAAAAGCCCCGGACGGCAGAGCGCCCGGGGCTTTTTCGCGAACGAAGTATGAACCTATTCGCTCTTCTTTGCGGTCGTGTCGGCCTTGGCCTTCGACGACTTCTTCGCCTTCTTGGACTTGGTGCTGGCGGTCTTGGTCGACGCATCAGCCTTTGGCGCGGCGGCCATGGTGGACGCCGACTTCTTGGCCGACGCCTTCTTCGCACCAGCCTTCTTGGCCGCGGCAGTCGTGTCTGGCTTTGCCTGCTGCGTGGCCTGGGCGTGGACGCGTGGGGCAACAGCGAGCATCAGAGCCGCGGCAGCCGCGGCAATGGTGAGGCGCTTCATGCAACTTCCTCCGAAAGGGTGGGTGGGGGCGCACGGGAAACCGTGGCCTGCCAGCATCGACCCCGCGTGCCAGCGAGCGGTCACAGGTGGGCGCGCTAAGAGCGCAGTCCGCGTCAGGCAGTCGTGCGGTCAGCAGCTGCGCGGTTCCTAGCGCTCGATCGAGCTAAGTCGCCGTAACGCGACTCGAATTGGGACGAGTGTCGAACCAAGACACAGCGCACCTGCTAGTCCGAAGCCGAGGACCATCTCCGAGAGGTCTTTTGGGCCCCCAAAAGCGCGGGCGCTCAGATAGCCGTAGACGGGACGCGCCTCGAGCACGACGACGCCGCCGATCATGGCGACGGATGCCATCATGAACAGCAGACCGCCGAACGACGTCGGGATCTGCGCCGCGTTCTCAGTCTCGAATTGCGGGAACAGCGTTCCGAACCCGAGCGCGAGCCCAGCGAGCGCGAGCGTCATTGCGGCGATCGTCAGCACTGACACCAGGAACATGAATGTGCTGACCTGCAGCAGATAGTTCGTCACGCCGACGATGACCAATGCCAGGACGAGCAACGGCAACGTGCCTACCCAGAATTTCGACCAGAGCAGGTCGCGAACCGACATTGGGCTCGATCGCAGCAGCCAAAGAGTTCGTCCTTCGAGGCTAACTCCTGGGAAGATAAATCGTGCGGCGATCGACGCGAGCACAAATCCCGCCAGCACGAGGTTCAAAAATGGAACCACGTTCCGCAGGAAGAACGTCATGCCGTCGCCCTTGAGCGGCAGGTACTTGATGTTGAAGACGTACACAACGACGAGCACCGCGAGCAGCAGCAGCTGCGACCACTGTGTCGTGTCACGGAAGAAGACGCGTAGCTCCTTCAGCACGAGCTCGCGACGAAGCACGCCTAACGGCGCTAGCGCCCAGTCTGCGAATCGTCGAAGCAGCGTGCCGCGCGCCCAGCGCTCAGCGCTCTCCTGTGCCTTACTGAATCCTTGTGGATAGAGGCGCCAGTGCACCAGCGCGCCGAGAACGACAGCGGCCGCCGCGGTTGTCCACAAGAGATACCACGGCAGCAGATCGATCTTGTAGGTCAGCCATGCCACAGTCGCGCGTTGCACCCACTCGCTAGGCAGAAGCGGCGATGTCGGCGTTCGCAGTAGCGTGATGAAGTCGACGAGAGAACGAAAACCCTCGGGTTTGGCGAAACGCTCAGGACGAACGAGCCGGAACAAGAGCACGATGCCACTTGCCGTCAGGATCGCGATCACGCTCAGGATGTCTCGCGTTCGCCGCGCCGGGAAAATGTTGACGAGCAACAGTGTGATCGCTGCGCCAATCGCCGCCGGAATGACGAGGAAGGGAATCAGCAGCGCCGCGACGACGAGCGGAAAGAAGTAGCCGCCGGAGAATACGACGCCGTATGCCGCAAACAGCGGCACGGCCATCAGGAGCACCATCCAGCTCGAGTGCACCAGCGTCTCGAGCAGCTTGGCGCCATAGAGCTTGAGCCAATCGACTGGGCCAGCGACGAGGAGATCGAGATCGCGCGCGAGAAAAAAGCTCGAGAGTGCCGTGATGACGTTTGAAAGCAGGAGGATGGAGAAGAACCCAATGAGGATGAGTCCAAGCAGCTTTCCCGCGAGCAGCGGTCCAATCTCCTGCACGCCGCGGAAGTATCTCAACAGCCGGAACACGACGCCGAAAATGAACGCCCAGAAGAGAACGCCGAATACGCCGAGAACGAGCCAGCGTGCCGTTCGACCACGCTCACCGGCGAGGGCGCGCGACTTTGCCGTTAGGTACTTCGGCAGCAGTAGGTGAAGAAGTCCCGGGTTCGGTACGCTGCGTGGCGCCCTGTCCGCTCCGCCCGCGGTGCTCAACTCACTACGCATTGAGAACCGCGACCAGTTCGCGGGCCGCGTTTTCGCCGGTGAGCTTGAGGAAGATGTGCTCGAGGCCAGTTGCTCCTGCTTCCGCGTCGCGACGCAACTCGTCCATGGTTCCGCACGCGCGAATCTTCCCGCCCTGAATGATCCCGATGCGATCGCAGAGCGCCTGCGCGACCTCGAGCGTGTGCGTCGACATCATGATCGTGTGACCGCGACGCGTGTACTCGCGAAACAGGTCCTTGAGAATCCTCGCTGCTTTTGGATCGAGACCGACCATCGGCTCGTCGACGACGATCACGTCGGGGCGATGAACGAAAGCGCTCGAGATGATCAGCTTCTGCCGCATGCCGTGGCTGTAGCTCTCGACCAACTCGTCGCGCCACTCCTCGAGATCGAACAGGGCGAGCAGCTCGCGCGCGCGGTGCTCGATCTTCGGGCCACTCTGATCGTACAGGCCGGCGACAAACCGGAGGAACTCCGCACCGGTCAGTTTCTCATATATGAAAGGCCGATCCGGGATGAAGCCGAGCTTGGACTTCGCGGCGGCCGGCTCGGCGACGATGTCGATGCCGGCGATCTCGACGCGACCCGCGGTCGGGCGCAGAATGCCTGCAATCATACGCAGCGTCGTCGTTTTGCCCGCGCCGTTAGGCCCGAGGAATCCGAACAGCTCACCGCGCGGAACCGATAGGTCGATGCTATCGACGGCCGTGAAGGAGCCGTAGCGCTTGGAGAGGGAGGAGAGGCTGATCATTGAGGTGCTAGGTGTTTGGTGCTAGGTGCTAGAGGAGAGGCGGTGTTTGTGCTAGCACCTAGCACCTATTCACCTAGCACCTGCTCCGACGACTTCGAGTTTCAGTCTCCCCATAAGACGAATCATCTCTGCCTGGCGTCCCAATCCGCCGACAGTGAAGCGCAAGTGTGCCGCGTCTGCGGGAAACTCACCGAAAGTCGGATCGACCGACACCCAGTCGCGCAGGAAGATCTCCGGCCAGGCGTGGTAGTAGAATTTGCCGTCGATGTAAGCGAGGCCGGCATCGACCCGTGCGGGGATCCCAGCCGCGCGCGCCAGCGCGACGAATAGCTGCGCGTGCTCATTGCAATCGCCGCCACGTGCGCGCAGCACCTGAAGTGCGCTCGGAATGCCAAAAGTGATACGCTTCGTCAGCGAATCGTAAACCCACTGATTGATTCGCTCGGCGACAACGCGTGGATCCCGCTGCCCGCGGCTGAGTCGACTGGCAAGACGCACGATGTCCGGATGATTACTCTGAACGAGCGGCTCGGCCATCGTGAGCTCGGGCATCATCTTCCGCCCGCCATCGGGCAGCACGTACCGAGCAACCAGCGCCTCCGGCAACTCGCGCGTCACCACCAAGGTATCACCGTGCATGCGCTGGCGCGGGCTCGTCAGATCGAAGCCGCGCAAATCGGCGTTGCCTAACGTGACGCGAAGCGAGGTGATACTTGAATCGAGACGTCGATTGGCCCCGATCGCCGTCGTCTCGAGCACATCACGATCCTCTGAGACCGGCGCGGTACCCTTCGCACTCGCGAGCCGCCAGTTCTCGAAGGCGACCTCATACGGTAGACGTCGGAGCTCGAAACCAAGCTGCGACGTTTGGACGACACGTCCCTGCTCGTCGATCCAACCGCTGAAACCCGCCGCGCCCGCACCAGTGTCGGTAACGACTCGGTACGCGCGCAGCGTATCCGGCTGCACACCACGCCAGATACCCGTCGCTCGATCGAGCGCGGAGCTGTCGTTGACGACGAAGCTTGATTCGGCCGCGATGCTCAGTGTGACCTCGCGCGGGGTCAGGCCAACCGGATCGAACACGGGCAGCTTGTACGTATGACCGACCTTCGGCTGCTCACCGAGCGCGAGCGCGAGAGGGAGCAACGTTGGCAGAAGGATCGGCCCGGAGAGCTTGATCCGCTGTGTGTCCACCGGAACGTCACTGCCGGTGGCGAGCATGAGAATGAGCAAACTGTCATTGAGCACGCGGCCGCGGGCAATGATCGGCCCGGCGTCGCCCTCGAAGGTGACGACGAATGCTTTCGTGCGCAGGGCGCGGGTGAGCACGACGTGCGTGCGCGCGGACGCGCGATGGGTGCGACCGCCCACTGGAAGGTCGGCGACGAGATAGTCGTCGACCGAGATCGTCGTCGTCGCCGTATCGATCGTCGACGACGCGAAGCCGATTTGCCGGTTCCCCTGCATGACGGCGTAATAGACTGCACCGGGAGACACGCGCAGTGCCGCTTCCGCGAGACGCTCGGTGTTGGGCCGGAAGTACTCGCGC
>DATBBP010000460.1:0-3988 GCA_036270935.1 Gemmatimonadaceae bacterium | reverse complement strand
CGCGCGCGCGCCGAGCAATCTCGCGCGCACGACGCGCGTGCGATTGACGACCAACACATTTCCCGCCGGAATGAGCTCGAGGAGATCACGGAAACGCCGGTGCACAATCGAGCCGCTCTCGCGTTCGATGACCATCAACCGGCTCTCGTCGCGGCGCGCGAGCGGCCGCTGCGCGATCAGCTCAGGCGGCAGATCGAAGTCGAAGTCGGAAGTACGCACTGGAGTTGGGCGTGACTCGTGCCGAGTGGCGAGCAGCGCGGCGGTTCTCTCCAGCGCTCGCTCGCCACTCGTTAAAAAAGGCTCGGCTGCCCGGACTGGCTCGGCGGCGTATACCCGAAATGCCGATACGCGAGCGGCGTCGCGACGCGGCCGCGCGGCGTTCGCTGCAAGAAACCATGCTGCAAGAGAAAGGGCTCGTAGACCTCCTCGATCGTCGTCGCGTCCTCGCCGATCGCTGCGCCGATGTTGTTCAGACCAACCGGGCCGCCCTCGAACTTCTCGATGATCGTCCTGAGGATTCGAGCATCCATGTCGTCGAGGCCAAACTCGTCCACATCGATCATGCGAAGAAGCTGAGATGCCACATCCTTCGTGATGACACCGTTTGCCTTGACCTGCGCGTAGTCGCGCACGCGGCGAAGGAGACGGTTCGCGACGCGAGGCGTCCCGCGCGAACGCCGAGCAATCTCGTGCGCGCCACCCTCCGCGATCTCGACGTTCAGTACCATCGCTGACCTCGTCACGATCTGCTCGAGGTCCTCCACCGGGTAGTAATTGAGACGCTCGACGATGCCGAAGCGTGCTCGCATCGGCGGAGTGAGCATGCCGAACCGCGTCGTCGCGCCGATGAGCGTGAACCGCTCGATAGGCATTGTGATCGTCTGCGCCTTCGGACCTTCGGAAAGTCGGATCTCGATCTTGTAGTCCTCCATAGCGGGATAGAGGAACTCTTCGATGATCGGCCGGAGGCGGTGGATCTCGTCGATGAAGAGGATGTCTCCCTCGCGAAGATTCGTGAGCGTTCCGACGAGATCCCCTGGTTTTTCGAGAGCCGGCCCCGACGTGGTGCGAATGTTGACTCCAAGCTCCCGGGCAATGAGCTCGGCGAGGGTGGTTTTGCCGAGCCCTGGGGGACCGTAGAAGACGGCGTGGTCGAGCGGCTCACGACGTGCGAGAGCTGCATCGATCCAGATGCGGAGGCTTTGCTTGACCTTCTCCTGGCCAATGAACTCGGCCAGACGCTGAGGGCGGAGCGAAAGCTCGACGACTGATTCGTCGGCGAGTGCCTCCGGTGTTGTGATCTCGGCGCGTGACATCAGTAGGTGTTGTGCGGAAATGAGCCGTAAAGATAGTCCGAAGAAAGTCCGAACCAAAGTTGACGGAGCGGGGCGGGAGTGCACTCGGAACGCGCGCGACTCCAATCGGCTTGGTGCGAGCGGAAGCGAGCATCGCCAACACTTGCTCGACAACCGACGCGTTGTCGAAGCGGCGGCGCACTTTTCGCTGATTGGCGGCAAGCTTGTATTAACAACTCAGTGTTTCGCGTAACGCACTGCGACATGGATCCTATGGCAGCGCGTCGGCGTCGGCGGGTTAGTGCGGACTCACTTTTTGAGGAGACTCTTCATGGGACGCGATCGGCTTCTGCGCGTGGGCGTAGCGAGCCTGGGAATGCTGGCGCTGAGCGCAATGGTTCACCCAGTCTGGGCCCAGAACCCGGGGCAGATTCTCGATAGTCTGCGACGACGCTACGTCTTACCGCTCGTGCCGTCACTCGAAGTTGCGGCGACGGCATCGCGCTTCGCACCCGGCCAGAGCACGTCCTCGCAATCGGCCTTCGGAGCGAATTTTGGCGATGGCTTCGTCGGCGCCGGCTTTTCCAGTCGCACGCGCAGCGGTGAGCACGCCGACGGATCGGCGGTTGCCGGCTTCGGTCTCTGGAACGCCCGCGACTACGTCGGCATCGAGGTGAGCGTGTTCTCGTTCTCGACAGTCGACGAAGGATTCGGGCAGAATGGAGCGTTCGGGATCAAGATCCACCGCGCTTTTGCTGGGAATTGGGCGGCGGCCATCGGTGGCGAGAATCTCGCTGGCTGGGGCTCGCTCGACGCGCCGAGGACGTATTATGGCGTCGTCTCGAAGGTCTGGCGGCTCCGCCAGCGCGAGGGCGATCCCTTCGGCAGCCTGACGACGAACCTCGGCGCCGGCGACGGACGCTTCAGCCCGCAATTCGACAGCCTAACGAGCACATCGCAGCTCGGCAGCGTCGGCGTGTTCGGCAGTGTTGGTCTGCGCCTCCACGAAAAAGTGACCGCCATCGCCGACTGGGGCGGTCAGGACCTTGCGCTGGGCGTCTCCATTCTGCCGCTCCGCTGGGTACCGATTGTAATCACTCCGGCGTACGCGGACGTTCTGCACCGAGACAACCATCATGGTGCGTTTGTGCTCGGTGTCGCGGCCGGGTTCAAGTTCTGGCAGGTCCGCAACATCTTCTTGCCGCCGAGGTAGCTCAATGAAAAAGCTGATTCTTCTCGGGCTAGGTGTAGCGACGTTAGGCGTCGCCATCTCTGCCCGCGCGAAGGCGCAAGCAAACAACAACACGACGATCCCGTTCGTCGTCGTCACGCTCTTCACGCCAGGCACCGTCGGTGTACCGGTGGATCTCGCCGTAGCGACGGCCGTACAGACCGAGATGGAGCGATTGCTGCGCAACAAGAGCGTCGTGTCGCCGATAACCGGCGTCGTGATTCCGCCGGAGATCACCACGGCGGCGATTGATATGATGACGACGGCGACGCCAGCGGTGCGCCAACAAATGGAGAAAGCGCTGTCGGGCGCCGGCGTCAGCAACAGCGTGCAAGAGCAACTGATTTCCAATCTTCCGAGCCTGCTGTCACGCCCGACACCGGGCCAGCTCCAAACAGTGCTCAGCGCCTTTAACGGATTCGTGAACAACGCCAACGCCGCGTTTCTCGTGAATCCACCCGCGGAGTTTCTCGCGCTGCAAGCGATCCTGCTTCAGGTCACCGCGTCGGCGAACAGGGCGCCGCATCCGTAGTAGTGTCGAGTGGCGAACAGACAGTGGCGAGACGCAATGAAAGCCCCGGTTCAGCCGGGGCTTTCGATTGCTCGTCACTCGCCCCTCGCCACTCACACTAGACCTTCTGCCTTACCTCAGCCAGGCGATTCGCTGCCCGACGCAGCGTGTCGAACTTCTTGCAAAACGCAAAGCGAACGAGCGTTCGACCAAGTTCGCGGTCGTGATAGAAGCTCGATCCCGGCACCGTCGCCACGCCGATCTCCTGCGTCATCCACTTCGCGAACGTCACGTCGTCGAGATCACTCAGCGCCGAGAAGTCGGCGAGGATGTAATACGCGCCTTCGGGGACGGTAAAGGCGAATCCTGCCTCATTGAGCGCTTCGACGAGCACGTGTCGTCGTGCGCGATAGTCGAGGGCGAGGTGATTGAAGTAGTCGGGATCGAACGCCAGGCCAACCGCACCCGCGGCCTGGAGCGGCGCCGGAGCGCCGACAGTTAGAAAATCGTGAACTTTCCGGATTGGAATAGTCTGCGCGGGCGGCGCGACGGCGTAGCCGAGGCGCCATCCGGTACAGCTAAACGTCTTTGAAAGTCCCGAGATCGTGATCGTCCGCTCGCGCATGTCGGGCCAGGTCGCCATTACGTGATGGTCGCCTGCGTAACGAATGTGCTCGTAAATCTCGTCGGTGATCGCCCAGACATCGTACTTGAGACACAGCTCAGCGATCAGCGTCATCTCGCTTCGCGTGAACACGCGGCCAGTCGGGTTGTGCGGCGTATTGATGATGATCGCCTTCGTTCGCTTGTTGATCGCCTTCTTCAGACGATCAGCGTCTAGCGTCCAATTGGGTCGCTCAAAAGGAACGAACACTGGCGTTGCGCCTGCCAGAACAGCATCCGGCCCGTAGTTCTCGTAGAAGGGCTCGAGCACGATCACTTCGTCGCCGG
>DATBBP010000459.1:0-5736 GCA_036270935.1 Gemmatimonadaceae bacterium | reverse complement strand
TTGCGAATCGCGAATGGCGAACTGCGTCGTGTGCACGCCGACGGCGATCCCACCCGCGCCCGCATCGACATAGTAGCGCGTGAGAGCGCGCTGTCGGTCCTCGTCGAGTGTGCGACGCGCAGTGAGTGCCAGGGGGTGCGCAGGAATGACGACGCCCGAGCGTAGGTGTTCGCGCGCAGAGATCATGCGGTCGCCATTAGAACTTGCCGGCGCGTTCTTCGAAATGCGTGGGCTTTCCGAGCATCGGTCGATCCTGGCGAATCCAATCGGCGATCCACGCAATCATCGTCTCGGGGCTGACTTCCGGCGGCGAAAAGCTGGCGCGCATTCGGTCCGTGTTGCTGAGGAGCGCGTCGGCGCTCTCCTTTCCGCGAAAGAGCACCGGCTTCCCGAATTCCGCGGCGAAAGCATGCGCAATGTCGCGCACGGAGAGCGTATCGATGCCGGTAACGTTCAGGACGAACGGAGGCGTCGAGGCGAGCGTCAGCGACTCGAGGGCAATACGGTTCGCGTCGCCCTGCCAGATCACGTTGACGTGGCCCATGGCGAGAGCCACCGGCTCTTCGCGCCAAACGCGAAGCCCGATGTCAGCCAGGACGCCATACCGAAGATCGATGGCGTAGTTGAGCCTGATGATCGAGACGCGGGTGTTATAACGAGCGGAGAAGAACTCGAACACGCGCTCTCTGCCTAACGCGGAGCCGCCATACTCACCGACGGGTCCGACGGGATCGGTCTCGCGTGCGCCGCCGGTGGCAACCGCACTGAGCGGGTACACGTTCCCCGTAGAAAACGCAACGAGGCGGGCGCCGCGATATCGCTCGGCGCAGATCGCGGGAACGATCGTGTTCATCGCCCAGGTAGTCGCCGGTGCGGCGTCGGTGCCGAATTTCTGTCCGGCCATGAAGATTACGTTAGGCGCGTCGGGCAGCGCCGCGACCGCCTCGCGGTCGAGTAGATCGCAGCTGATTGTCTCGATGCCCGCGCCGCCGAGCACGCGCGCAACCTCGGGCGAGGAGAATCGCGAGACAGCGTAGACACGCCGCGCATCGCCAACCTGAGCGGCGGCTCGAGCGGCCATACGCCCGAGCGTGGGCCCCATTTTTCCGCCGGCTCCGAGGACGACGATATCGCCCGGGCAATTACGGAGCGCTTCCACCGTCTCAGCGCGCGGCGTCGCGAGTAACTCGTCGAGCTCGGCTTCGTTCACGGTTTGAGAAGAGTGGCTTGATCGTTACGCGGCGGCTGAAGCGGCCTGCTGTGCGTGGCGCTTGATCCGAAGCAACATCGCGGTGAGGCCGACCTCGCGTCCGGCAAGGCCGATCCCTTCCATTACCTGGCGCACGAAATCGTCCGGAATGGCGAGAGCGGTTGACGGCGGCTGATCGTTGATTGCCGAGAAGAGAATCGCCAGAAACGCTGCGATGGTCGGCGACTGCCGAACATTCAGATCGGCGTAATAGTGCATCTTGCCATCGCGGAATTCGGGAAAGAGATCAACCCGCGTCTGACATTCGGGCACGCTGAAGGCGCCACGGTCGAGCTCGCGAAAATGTTCCGGAAGGGGTTCGAGTCGCTTCGAATAAGCGACAAGCGCTTGCATCTTCTCTTCTCGGGCGAGTGACTGGAAATAGCGCAGCACTCGCGCAATGGAAGGCGGAAGGGTACCCGCACCGTTCGCGGAAGACAGGTCCGTCATAACAGGATAAAAGACTTTCGCGCGTTGGTGGTCAAGCGTGGCGACGCAATGTCGAAGTTCCCTTGGTGGTTATTGTGTATGCAGCGTTTCAGTCATCAACAGCTATCGGAGACTTCGAATCATGCCAACGCGGACGGCAAGCGCGACGTGGAAGGGGGGGCTAAAAGGCGGCAACGGTAGCTTCAAAGGCCAGACCTGACTCAGTGGCTCTTACTCGTTCGGGTCGCGTTTCGAGAATGCGAGTGGATCGAATCCGGAAGAATTGCTCGCTGCCGCGGAAGCGGCCTGCTTCAGCATGGCGCTGAGCGCCGGCCTCGAACGCGCGGGCACACCGGCGACCAGTGTCGACACGACCGCGCATTGCACGATCGAGAAAGTTGGTGACGGCTTCAAGGTGACGAAGATGCGACTCGAGGTGCGCGCCAGCGTTCCGAAGATCGACGCGGGGGAGTTTCAGAAAATCGCCGGAGCGATGAAGGACGGTTGTCCGATCTCGCAGGTGATGAAGGGAAACGTGCCCATCGAGCTTGACGCAAAGCTCGCAAGCTGATGCGTCAGTCCGCGAAGTACTCCTTAATGCAGATGGCGACGACGCGCTGGAGGATGCGCGTCTTTTCGTCGTAGTCGCGGGCGTGCTCGACGTCTGGGAGCGTGCGCCAGATGCTCTTGAGAGCGACGAGTACTTGTTCGGGGCTGATCGCCTTCTGCCGCGCCTCACACGCGAGGTTGTGCAAGGCGGTACGAAGCTCGGGAGCGGGCTCCGCATGGGACGCACTCACATCCCGCTGGAGAGCGCGACGCACGGCGTCCACGGTTTCCTCGGCGATCTCGTTAGGCTGCATCTGGCCCGTGTCGTGGTGCGTCATGACGGGGTCGCCGGTGGTGGAAATGGGCAGGGCGCAGAATGTTTATCCGGCGCACGCCATCGTCAAGAGCGAGAGCATTGCTTCTGGTGTCGCCGCGGGCCGAGCCCGTCCGGTGAGGCTCCCCGTAGCCGTGGCGGCTTTCTTCCATTATGGGTTAACAAGCGGGCGCGACTGCCCGGATACCCCTTAACCGTTTAGCGACTTTTCATGCCCACCTCATCCGATCGTACCGCGCAAGAGCGCTCCGTCACCTGGTACCGCTGGGAAGAGATGCCACGAGAGAAAGTGTCGGCAATGTTGGATCGGCGTCTGATCACGGGAGACCGGATGATGCTCGCGCACGTCTATCTCAAGAAGGGATGCGTGGTGCCGAAGCACAGCCACGAAAACGAGCAGTTCACCTACATCCTGGAGGGCGCGCTTCGTTTCTGGATCGGCGAGGATGAGAAGGAGGAAGTCGTCGTCCGAGCGGGCGAGGTGCTGCACATCCCATCGAACGTGCTTCACAAGGCGGAGGCGCTCGAGGACACGCTCGATGTCGACGTGTTTTCGCCACCGCGGGAGGACTGGTTGAACAAGACCGATTCGTATCTGCGGAAATAGTATCTCGCGACGTTAGGCATACGGGCTATGGATCTCGGACTCCGCGGCAAGACCGCGCTCGTCGCCGCCGCGAGTCGCGGGCTTGGTCGCGCGATCGCGGAAGCGCTGGCCGCCGAAGGCGCGTCGATCGTGATCTGTGCGCGCGGCGGCGACGCCCTGGAACAGGCGCGGGACGCGATCGCGGAGCGCACGGGCATCGAAGTCGACGCCATTGCGGCCGACGTCTCGACCGATGAAGGAATCACGCGCGTGTGGCAGCACGCGCGTGATCGCCTGGGACACGTGGATATCCTCGTGACGAACGCCGGCGGCCCACCATCGGGATCTTTCGAGTCGCACGATTGGGACGTCTGGCAGCGATCGGTCGAGCTCACGCTGCGCAGCGCCGTCGAGCTCACACGGCTGGTGCTGCCCGGAATGAAGGAGCGACAGTGGGGACGGATCCTTCACGTCACGTCAATTGCCGTCAAACAGCCGGTCGATGGGCTGATGCTCTCGAACAGTATTCGCGCCGCCGTGACGGGCTTCGCAAGGACCCTGGCAAACGAAGTCGCGCGCTATAACGTGACGGTGAACTCGATCTTACCGGGTTACACGCGCACCGAGCGCGTCGCGCAGTTGAACGCAGCAACGGCAGCGCGCGAAGGCATAACGGTCGACGACGTTTCACGTCGCATCGAGGCGCAGATTCCGATGCGACGCCTCGGTGAGCCGCAGGAGTTCGCCGCGCTTGCGGCGTTTCTCGCCTCCGAGCAGGCGGCGTACATCACTGGTCAGTCGATCGCCGTCGACGGCGGCTGGATTCGATCGCTGCTTTGAGCAGTTGTTGGCTGGTTGCTGGTAGGTGCTATTTGCACCGCACTGTCAAGGACGACAGTGCGGGTGGGATACGCGAGATCGATCTGCTCGGCCTTGAAGCGCCGCAGGAGCTCGAGGTTTATCGTTTGCTGAATATCGAGATAACGTGTGTAGTCCGCGTCGAGGACATAGTAGACAGTCTCGATACGCAACGCCGAGTCCGTGTACTGGGTGAAATGGCTGCGCTCGAAACGAACGGGTTGCTGCGCCGACACGAGCTCGCGAATCATTCCCGGAATCCGTGCAACCGTTTCCGGCGCGGTGTCGGACACGATGTCAGTCGTAAAGACGATACGACGATCGAGCTGGCGCTTATAGTTGCGGATGCGGCTCTTCAGTAGCTCGCTATTCGATATGATGATTTGCTCACCACTCACACTCCGCAGGCGAGTGGTCTTGAGTCCGATGCGCTCGACCGTCCCCTGCATCTGATCGACGGCAATGGAGTCGCCGACATCGAAGGGCTTGTCGAAGACGATCGAGAGGGCGGCGAAGAGGTCGCCGAGGACGTTCTGAACGGCGAGCGCGATAGCAACGCCGCCGATGCCGAGTCCCGTCACCAACGTCGTAACGTTGACGCCGAATTTGTCGAGCGCGGTGATGAAGACGATTACCCAGAGCACGAGCTTCGCGCCGATGCCTAACGCCCGAATGGTCGTGACGCTCGCGACATCGGCCCGCGCCGCCTTCATGCCCGCCTGACGCTGAATCCACAGGTCGACAGCCGCCGAGCCCCATAGCCCGCACTGGACAAGCAGCACCAGCGCGAAGGTGGCGTCGAAGTACATGTCGAGCGTAGGCGGCAGTGCGAGGAAGTGCGATCCGAAGACCAGCGCTGCCGCGGCGAGGAAGTACGGCTTTGTCCGCGCCACGAGCTCGACGAGGACGTCGTCGACCTCGGTTGTCGTGCGCTTCGCGATTTCGCCCAACCGCCCAACGAGCAAGTAGCGAATGAGCAGCAGCGCGAGAAACGCCGCCAGCGACACGGCAAACGCCGTCAGCCACTGCCGCATCGAGTTGTGAAAGAGGACCTGATCGAGGAACTGATCGGGGTTCATGTCGCGGAACGGGGCGGACTCAGGGTGACCGTCAACGATGTGACTGCCGACCCACAAGCCTACGCGCGTCGTGCCGAGCGGTCTACACCCCGACGGCGACTTCCCCCTTACGGATGCGCCACCTCGACATTGCGTCGCAAGCATCGCAGTTGCCGCACTCCCAATCCGGCTCGACCTCCTCGCCGAAATACTCGAGGATGAAGCGCGTGCGGCATTGAGCAGTTTGGCAGTACTGCACCATCGCGCGAAGCTTGGCCCGGTCCTGGATTCGTCGCGCCTCATAGTCGGTGAGGTCGGCGCTCAGGTCGACGGAGGTAAGGCGCTCGGTCGAGAGCCGCTCCCAGCTTCCACCTCGGTACTCGCGCACGAGACCATGGCGCTTGAGCAGCACGAGAACGATGCGCACCTTGCGCCTTGGCACGCCGGATTTGTCCGCGAGGTCGTCGAGATGCACCTGCTCCCGCAGGGGTGACTGTTCAAGCGTTATCGCGACACGAGCCGCCTCTTCGACGTCAGGGTACTTACCACCCAGGAAGTACGACTGCACGCGGCTGTCTTCTACGCGATAGAGAACAGTGCACGTCGCGGGATCGCTGTCACGACCGGCGCGACCAGCCTCCTGATAGTACGACTCAACACTACCGGGGAAGTG
>DATBBP010000458.1:0-3829 GCA_036270935.1 Gemmatimonadaceae bacterium | reverse complement strand
GCCCGCGGTGTAGCTGTGAATCGCGTTGAGATTCCAGTTCACGTATTGTGCGTTGCCGTTGCTGAGCGTCGACGCGCCTGGCCTCTGAAGCCGCTCCTGGAAGAACAGATCAGGTGGTGCGATCACGGCGTCGCGTTGGCTGAAGATGTCGGCGCCGGCGGAGCCGACCAACTTGAGCGATTGCTTATCATTCGCCCAGGCGTCGGCATTGAGCGTCGCGCCGCCGGTGAAGCGACTCACGGTTTCGGTATTTCGTCCGAACGCTGCCGTCTGGAGCGGATTCGAGCCGAGATAGGTGAACTCGGGCTGACGAAAGTGTCCGTTGGCGTCGAGCAGGGGCACGAAGCTCGGGATATACGCGAGAGCGTACGTCATTCCGGCGCCCGTGTTGTCATTGTTGATGAAGCCGCGGTCGCTCGCGTTGTGCGCGTAGGCGCTCGTGAGCGAGAGCGAGATCCTGTCGCTCAGATGCTGCGCGAGATTCAAACGCAACGTCGACCGCTGCGCGTACGTGTTGTGAACGATGCCGTCGTCGCGCTTGACGTCGCCGGAGACATAGTAGGTCGTATTCCCCGTACCGCCGCCGACGTCGATCTGTGTCTCGGACGCCGGCGCGTTTCCTCCGGCGAGCTCCTGAAGGTGATCGTAGTACGGGAGCTTGCCGTTGACCTCGAGCGATCTAATGATCGCGGAATCGCCGGCACTCGAGTAGACGGCAAAGGCGCTCGTCGTGTCGAAGGCGCGCTCTCCGGGACCGCGAAGGAGATTCGACCAGCCGAGGCGTTGCGTGATGTGCGCTTTGGGCTTGCCCGCCTGACCGCGGTTCGTGGTGATGATCACGACGCCGTTCGCCGCCTTCGATCCGTAGATCGACGATGCCGCAGCGCTCTTGAGCACCTCGATGCTGACGATGTCGCTCGGATTGAGATCCGCGAGTCGGTTCGCGACGTCGTCTTGGGTTGGCCCCGAGCCCGACGCGCTGCCGCTTCCCGTCACGGTGTAGAGTCCAGACGGAATCGACGCGTTGCTGTAGATCACGCCATCGACGACGATGAGTGGATCGGACGCGCCGATGACGGTGTTGCTGCCACGAATCTGGATCTGGGCGCCGCCGCCCGGTGCACCGGAGTTTGTCTGAATGTTCGCGCCGGCAATCTTCCCGGCGAGCGCGATGTCGACGGCTGGCGCGGGAACGCGATTCAGCTCGGCCGAGTCGACGTTCGCCGTCGATGTGATCGCGTTGCGCTTGCTGATCACCGTCGCCTGCCCGGTAACGACGACCTGATCGAGCGTGAGCGCGGCCCGAGTTAAGAAGACTGTCAACGTATCGCCGGACGGCGCGGCGATGTCCCGAGCGCCGTAGCCAAGCGCACGAACACGAATTCGTTGCACGCCGCCGGGAATGACCAGTGCAAAGCGACCTTGCTCGTCGGTTTGTGACGCAGCGGTGCCGTTGATGACCGACACGATGGCGCCAGGAATCGGCTCGGCGGTTCCCTCGACGCGCACGGCGCCTGTGAGCCGCCGTTGCTGCGCGAGGAGAGCGGCCGGAAAGAGAACGAGTGCGGTGAGCGCGGACCACGCGAAGCGTTTGACCATTGATTGTCCCTCGAGGGCGGAGCAGACAACGCGCGCAACGCGTCGGCGCAGCTGCGCGAGGGTGGGTGCGCTCATATACGACCGCGCGCGCACGCCGTCAAGCGAATGGGATGAGTGGGTGCGCTCGAGGTGCTAGATGATAGGTGATGGGTGCTAGGTGATAGGTGCTAGAGCGGAGCCACGAGCACCTAGCACCTAGCACCCAGCACCCAGCACCTCGCACTTTATGGCCCATGTCAAAACCCAAGCTGCGGATCGGCGTCGACCTCGGCGGGACAAAAATCGAAGCGCTGGCGATGGATCGAGACGGAGCGGAGCTCGTTAGGCAGCGCGTCGCGACCCCGCCCGGCTACGAGGAATCACTCGCGGCAATCTCGACGCTCATCACCGACGTCGAGAAGAAAGCGGGGCGCAGCGGCACCATCGGCATCGGCATTCCCGGAATCGTCGTTCCCGCAACAGGGCTCGTGAAGAACGCGAACTCGGTCTGGCTCAATGGCCAACCACTCGCGCGCGACCTCGAGCAACGCTTGGGACGTGAGATTCGTGTCATGAACGATGCTGACTGCTTCGCGTTGTCGGAAGCGAGCGACGGTGCGGCGGCGGGGGCTGGCGTCGTGTTCGGCGTCATCATCGGCACCGGCGTCGGTGGCGGGATCGTCGTCAACGGACAGGCACTCCCGGGTGCAAACCTCATCGCCGGCGAGTGGGGTCACAATCCGCTGCCGTGGATGGAGGAGGACGAGTTTCCCGGTCCGAGCTGCTATTGCGGCAGGATGGGTTGCATCGAGATGTGGGTCTCGGGTCCGGGATTCGAACGCGATCACGCGAAGCGATACGGTGCGCAGATCCCGGCCGCGGAGATCGTGCGTCTCGCGGCGGCCGGTGATCCGCTCGCGACGATGTCGCTCAACTTGTACTGCGACCGGCTTGGCCGCTCGTTGGCGTCGCTTGTCAACGTGCTCGATCCGGATGTGATCGTGCTCGGCGGCGGGATGTCGAACGTGCCGGATCTCCCATCGCGAGTTGCTGACCTGGTGCCGCGCTACATTCTCGCCGCTGGGGCGACGTCGAGTAAGATCGCGACGCGATTCGTGGCTGCGAGATTTGGAGACTCGAGTGGGGTTCGAGGCGCTGCACGATTATGGTAGCTTTGCAAAATGCGATGTTTGCGAGCCGCCTAGAATCAGAACATCTCCGCTGTAGCGCATGGCTCACAGAATGCTTAGCATCTGCGCATGAACCCCGCTCACGTGGCGCCGGAGATTGCTGAGACGATGACGGCGCCCAAGTCGGCACCCGCGCCGCCGCCAGCCCCACCGCTCGCGTTGCCCGACGGCCGGCGAGTACGCGTCATTCACGTCGTCGCGGAGCTTGCGCCGTTCGCGCGGAGCGGCGGCCTCGGCGAAGCCGTCGCGAGCTTGGCGCGATTCCAGGCGGCCTCCGGGCTCCAGTCGGCGATCATGATGCCGCTGTACGCCGCCGTTCGCGATACTGCACCGGAAATCGAGCCAGTCGGGCCGGCCTTCCGCGTCCAGATCGGCAGCCGCATCGAGCCAGCACGGCTGTGGCGACTGTCGAAGCGTCCGGACGATCCGCGCGTCGGCACCGAGGTCTATTTCATCGAGAACCCAGAGTATTTCGATCGCCCGTATCTCTACGGGCCTCCGGGCTCCGACTATCCGGACAATGCGCGTCGTTATGCATGCTTCTGCATGGCGGCGCTCGCCGCGATTCCGCGGATTGCGGGAAGCGACCCCGTCATCCTTCACGCGCATGACTGGCACACGGCGCTCGCACCCGTCTATCTCCGCACGTTTTTCGCCGGTGACGTCCGCTATGGATGGGTCAGCGTCGTGCTCACGGTGCATAACGCGGGATACCAAGGGCACTTCCCGCCGCAGACGATGCCGGACCTCGGACTTCCGGCGTCACTCTACAATTGGCGCCAGCTCGAGTGGTATGGTCGAGTAAACTTGCTAAAGGGCGGGCTCGTGTTTGCCGACGCGGCGACGACAGTGAGCCCCACGCACGCGCACGAGCTGCGCACTCCCGCCGGCGGATTCGGTCTCGACGGCGTGTTCCGTGCGCTGCGCGATCGATTCGTCGGCATCACCAACGGCATCGACCAGAAGCGCTGGAACCCTGCCACCGACCCCGTTATTCCAACGCACTACTCGCGAGACGCCCTCGAGGGGAAGGAGCAATGTCGCGAAGCCTTGCAGCAGGA
>DATBBP010000457.1:0-3054 GCA_036270935.1 Gemmatimonadaceae bacterium | reverse complement strand
TCACCGGCTACCTGTTCGGAGTGCCCAACGAAACCCAGAATTGGGGATTCTCCTTCGTCCCCTGGTTAGGCGTATACCTGCTCGCCACGGTGCTCGGCGAACGACTTGGCGACGAGGCGCGATCGAAATCCCGGACTGCGCGCAACATGCTGCGGCACATCGGTGTCGCGTCGGCACTCGTCGGTGCGTCGATCACGATCGCGAGACACGTCGTGCGCGCGCTGGTGCCGGCGATCGAAGCTGATCACTCAGTTGTGTTTGGCTTCTTGGCAGTAAGTCGCAAATTTCCTCCCGGGCCGGTCTATCTGCTGCTCTTTGGTGGAACTGGACTCATACTCATATCGAAGGTGTTCGCCTTGGCGCGTGATGGGGCGTGGCCAGCCCTCATGCGCCCACTTGGTGCGATCGGCCGAGCCTCGTTCTTCATTTTCATTCTTCAGGCCTACGTGTATGTGCTCGCCGTACCAGCAATCGGCCTGCCGCACCCGGCACTGTGGCCCGTCTATTACCTCGCGAGCTTGCTTGTCTTTGTCCTCGCGGCGACGATTTGGAACTCCTTCGAGGGGAATCGTTATCTCACTGTAGGTCTATGGCGCACGGTGCCAATGGTCAAAGCGGTCCGCGCGCGCATGCGCACTGGCATGGCCGCCCGCCGAGTGCGCATCGGATGATGCCGCGCACGGAACGCATTGGCGACGCTTGCTGCAGGGAAGTGCCCGGCTAAGTTCCGCTCTGAATCTTTCCCACGAGGACCGACGGTGAAGATCGCCGTCTGTATCAAGCGCACGCCCGACTCCGAAACCCGCTTCAGGATCAACGCGTCGGGCAGCGCGATTGATGAATCGGGGGTGAAGTTCGACATGGACGACTTCGCGAGCTACGCCGTCGAGGTCGCGCTGCAAATGAAAGAGAAGGCCGGCTCGGGCGAGGTCGTCGTGCTTGCCGTTGGACCGGACACCGTGCAGGAGACGCTGCGAAAGGCGATGAGCATGGGTGTCGATCGCGCCATTCAGCTCAAAGCCGATGCGACGCCGTTCGATGGACTGGCCATCGCGAAAGCGCTGGCCGCGGAGTTCAGGACCGGCGGCTTCGATCTCATGCTTTTCGGCAAGCATGCATTCGACACGTCGGAAGGTGTCGTCGGCACCGCGACGGCAGAGTTGCTCGACGTGGCATGTGTCACGGCGGCTTCGAAGTTAGAGATTGCTAATGGCAAGGGATCCGCGCGCCGCGAGCTCGAGGGTGCGGCGGAGATGGTCGAGTTCAGTCTTCCCGCCGTCGTCACGATCGACGAGGGTATTGCCCGGCCGCGGTATCCGTCGCTGAAAGGCATCATGGCGGCGAAGAAGAAGCCGCTCGAATCCAAGCCTGCGCAGCTCGGCACGCCCCGCGTGACGGTGAAGAACATGGCGCTGCCGCCGGATCGTCCGCCGGGACGCATTGTCGGTGAGGGAACGGGCGCCGTCGCGGAGCTCGTCAAGCTCTTGCAGACCGAAGCCAAAGTGCTCTGAGGCGCCTAACGAATGGCGAATATTCTCGTTTTTGCGGAAACGCGCGGCGTCGTTCTGCGCAAGGTGGCCACCGAAGCCGTGTCGCTGGGACGCCGTCTCGCCGACGCATCCGGGGGCGGAGAAGTGCACGCACTCATTGCGGGGCCGCCGGGAACAGCGCAGAAGAGTGACGTCCTCGGTCGCTTCGGCGCGGACGTCGTGCTCGCTGTCGAGCACCAAGGGCTGGCTACCTTCGCGCGAGAGTCGATCGCCGCGACGATCGCGGCGCGTGCGAAGAGTGGCGAATACCGCGCCATCGTTCTCGGATTCTCGGCACAGGGGCGCGATCTGGGTCCTCGCCTGGCGGCCAAGCTCGACGCTCCTCTCGTGAGCGACATCATCGACGTCGAGCTCACGGGTGACTCGGCTACGGTGAAGCATCCCGGCTACGCGAACAAGGTGATCATTACGCTCGTCGTCACGGGGAGTCCCATCGTTTTGAGCATTCGGCCGAGTGCATTTGGCGCCGCGGAGGCGCTACGGACGGCGCGTGTCGAGAGTATCGCGCCCGCGATCGATCCCGCTACCTCCCGAGTAAAGGTCACGCAAGTGATCGAGGGCTCGAAGGGGCGTCCGGATCTCGCCGATGCGCCGGTGATCGTCGCCGGTGGGCGCGGACTCAAGGCGCCGGAGAATTTCAAACTTGTTGAAGACCTCGCCGACGCCTTCGGCAATGCAGCCGTCGGCGCCACGCGCGCGGTGACCGACGAAGGCTGGCGTCCCCACGCAGACCAGATCGGCCAGACGGGGCGGCAAGTCAGCCCGCAGCTTTACGTCGCAGTGGGAATTTCGGGCGCCATCCAGCACCTCGCGGGCATGCGTACGTCGAAGACGATCGTCGCGATCAACAAGGACAAAGAGGCACCAATCTTCAAAGTGGCGGACTATGGAATTGTGGGCGACGTGCTCGAGGTTGTGCCGGCCTTGACGAAAGCAGTACGCGAGGCGAAACAAGGTCACTGAGCCCAGGACGAGTCCCATGAGCACGCAGAACGTCGTGTTTCTCTTCGTCCTCACTCTGGCCGCAGGCATCTTCTCGCTCAACGTCCAGCGGCTGGTGAGCTACCTCCGCCTCGGCATGCCCGATGACCGGAGCGACGTTCCTGGGTGGCGCCTTCTCAACGTGCTGCGAATCGGCATCGCACAGACCAAGATTCTGCGCGAGCCGGTTGCTGGGATTATGCACGCCACAATCTTCTGGGGTTTCATTGTTCTGACCGCAGGTACGTTGGAGATCTTCGGCCAGGGGTTGTGGAGTGGCTTCTCGTATGAGCGGATACTCTGGCATCCGTTGTACGTCATCTTTGCGGCGTCACAGGACGCCTTCGCTGTTTTCGTCCTCGCCGCCGTTGCGTTCGCGTTTTATCGGCGACTCGTCCTGCATCCGAAGCGCCTCGAGGGCGATAAAATCGAGCATCTCGATGCGTACATCATCCTCGGCCTGATCGCCGGATTGATGGTGACGCTGCTCTTTGCGAACGCCTTTCTCTCGATCCTCCAACCC
>DATBBP010000456.1:0-3029 GCA_036270935.1 Gemmatimonadaceae bacterium | reverse complement strand
CGAGTCCGAGCTTCAGACCCGGCTCGCGCGCGCGGAGCTCAACGTGTTGCGCATGCAGCTGCAGCCACACTTTCTCTTCAATGCGTTGCACACGGTCTCGTCTTTGATGGTTTCGGACGTTCCGACGGCGCAGCGCGTTGTGTCCGCGTTAGGTGATTTGCTGCGTTCTTCGCTGGATCACACCGCCGGTCAGGAGATGTGCCTTCGCGATGAGCTCGCGTTCGTGCAGCGCTACGTCGACATCCAACGGGCGCGTTTTCGCCATCGTCTCTTGATTGATGTCGAGGTACCCGACGCGCTTGGCGACGCACTCGTGCCGAGCCTCGTGCTCCAACCGCTCGTCGAAAATGCGATCCGCCACGGCATCGAGCCGAGCGCGGAAGGCGGGCGGATCTGGATCCGTGCTACGCGGCGTGGTGGCGATGTCGACCTGACGGTCGAGAACGAGGGGATTCCTAACGACTCGATGTCGAACGGGAACGGCGGTCGAAGCCGGAGCGGAGTCGGGCTGGCGAATCTCGAGGCGCGTCTCGCGCAGCTGTACGGTTCGGCGCACGCCTTTCGGGCCGACTGGAATGGCCACGGACGCTTCACGGTGACGTTGAGGGTGCCGTATCATACCGACGCCTCGCTCTTCCCCGTCCCCGAAAGCGCCGCGGGCCGTGCGGAATGACGATTCGCGCGGTTGTCGTTGACGACGAGGAACCGGCTCGCGAGCTTCTGCGCGTGTTTCTCGCGCGCTGGCCGGAGGTGACGATCGTCGGCGAGGCGGGGGATGGAAGCACAGCAATCGAGATGACGCGGCGACTCGGCCCGGACATCGTCTTCCTCGACGTACAGATGCCCCGCCTCAGCGGTTTCGATGTCGTCGCTGCACTCGACGCCGAGTCGCTGCCGCTGATCGTGTTCGTCACCGCATACGACCAGTACGCGCTGCGCGCGTTCGAGGTGAGCGCGTGTGATTATTTGCTCAAGCCGTTCGACGCTGATCGCTTTGCAACCACAATGCGCCGCGTCCTCGCACGACGTGAGGAACCGGCGCAAAGCGCACGCGCGGCAGTGCAGTCACTCCTCGCCGCGATGCAACCAAGCAAAGCGGAGCAGGTGGTCGTCAAGGTCGACGGTCGGCATGTCTTTGTCGATCCACATGAGATCGAATGGGTCGAAGCCGTGCGCAAAGAATCGCGGCTGCACCTCGGTGCAAAGGCGTTGCTCGTACGCGAGTCGATGACGAATCTCGAGCACCGGCTCGCTGCGTCGAGCTTCTTGCGCGTGCATCGCTCCGCGATCGTGAATCGCGCTCACATTCGCGAGATGCAGCCGTGGTTCAAGGGTGATTACGTACTCATCATGCGGAGCGGCGCGCGCATCGTGAGCGGACAAACCTACCGCGACGTTGTGCGCCGACTCGTCGAGCCCGGCTAACGATCCGACGGCGCCGCATGCTGCACGATCACGAAGCGCGCGCCATCGGGCGACACATCGTACATCGTATTCAGGCCGCCCAGGTACGAAGAACGGAACAACACCGTCTCGGCGCTGACGGGCGGTGGTGAATTGCCTTGCGCTGCTCCGAGCTGCACGGCGACGAGGGCGTCGCCACGCCAGTAGTAAAGCTCCCGTCCATCGGCACGCCAAACCGCGTGTACACCGCCGTTCTTGGAGAGCATGACGCGCTTCCCGGCGCGCGGGTACGAATCGAGATATACCTGCGCTAGGCCCGACTCATCAGACGTGTACGCAACCCAATGTCCGTCTGGAGAGATCCGCGCCGCCAGCTCGTCGGCCGATGTGCCAACGTATGTACTTGCCTCCGACCCGTCGGTCGGCTGCAGGATGATGTCATGGCCTCCAGCGCCATGATCATCGGTAACGAGCAGCGCACTGCCGTTGCGCGGCCAATCGCTTGGAAACTGCGTGCCGTCGCGTGACGCGATGACGCGCGCTCCGCTGCCGTCGACGCGACGTTCCGCGACATCCTTGCCGCCTGGTGCGCTCACCGAGTAGGCAATGACTTTGCCGTCGGGACTCCACTGCGGATCGTTGCTGTCTGCATCGTCGTCGGTGAGCCGGTGCGTCGTGCCTGTAGCGAGATCGGTCACCCAGACATCGCTCGTGTTGCGCCCGGTACCGAACGCACCGTAGGCAATGCGACGCCCATCGGGCGAGAAGCGAGGCGTCCACGGTCGGTTCGCCTCGATCGTCTGCTGGAGGCGACCGGCTCGATCGAGCACGACGAGCGAGAGTGCGTCGGTCGATCCGCTGGAGCTCTGGACGCTGATGACGCTCGGCGCGATCGGAGACGACTGCGCGAACGCTTCTCGCTTGCCTGCCCAGCGATTGACTGGCGAATGCGCGAGGCCCCAACCGCCCAAGAGGCCGAGGGCCATGCCACCGAGGGCAGCAAACACCGCCACGCGTTTCCGCACGCCATATCCCGCGCGGACTTCGTTAGGCGCTGGCGCGGAACTCGAGCGATCGGAATCGGCCGCCGTCGTGGGCCCGACTAATGCAGCCGCCAACGCCGCTGCATTCGCAAATCGTTCCTCGGGGCGTTTCGCCAGCGCGCGCTGCACGGCGGCGTCCACGAAGGGCCACACGTCGGCCCGACGAGCGACAAGCGACGGCGGCGGCTCCTGCAGAATGCGCAGGAGCATGACCTGACGCGAGGCCGCCGCGAACGGCGGTTCGCCCGTGAGCATCTCGTGCAACACGGCACCGAGCCCATAGACGTCGACGCGCGCATCGAGTGCGCGCTCTCCCCTCGCCTGCTCGGGCGCCATATACTGCGGCGTGCCGAGCGTCAATCCCGTTCGCGTTAGGCGTTCGCCGCCCGCGCGCTCGAGGGCGAGCGCGATGCCAAAGTCTGCGACGAGCGCGTGGCCTTCTTGGAGCAGCACGTTCTCCGGCTTGATGTCTCGATGCACGATCCCATGCGCATGGGCGTGCTCGAGCGCATCAGCAATCTCCCGCGCGATCTGCACTGCCTCGTCGATCGGGAGCCGGCCGTCGCGTGCCAGGCGCGAACG
>DATBBP010000455.1:0-9420 GCA_036270935.1 Gemmatimonadaceae bacterium | reverse complement strand
CGCCGCTGCTCCGGCGTGCCGGCGGCAAGCGTCGCCATGATCTCGTAGCCCTGTCGCTTGTGGAAGTTCTCTTCCTTGCAGATGCGGACCATCGCGCGCGCATAGGGCCCATACGACGCTTTGGCGAGCATCGTCTGGTTGACGATCGCGGCGCCGTCCACCAGCCAGCCGATCGCGCCGATGTCCGCCCAGGTCAACGTCGGATAATTGAAGATGCTCGAGTACTTCGCCGTGCCGTTCAGAAGCTGCTCAATCAGCTCCTGTCGATCGACCCCGAGCGTCTCCGTGCCACAATAGATGTAGAGGCCGTGTCCGGCCTCGTCCTGCACCTTGGCGAGAAGCGACATTTTCCGCCGGAGGGACGGTGCTCGAGTGATCCAGTTGCCCTCGGGCAGCATCCCCACGATCTCGGAATGCGCATGCTGGGACATCATCCGCACCAACTGCCGGCGGTAGCGCTCCGGCATCCAGTCCTTCGGCTCGATCGTCTCGCCGGCGGCGATCCGCGCCTCGAATGGTGCGAGGCGCTCCGAGTCCTCCGGAGACGTTGCTTGGGTTTGATGAGGCTGGGTCGGTGTCATGGCACTCGAATTATACACGGCGGCTGCGGACCGGGTGAAGCGTGGCGCTGAGCGCGCGGCGCGTATAGCGTTTTGCCATGCCTGACTCCGTGACTTCGAGGCCGCAGATCGCCGATGGCGAGGTCGACGTCGCCGTGGTCGACGCCATCGCGACCGTTCGCTTTTCACACCCCAAGGGCAACTCCTTGCCGGCCGCGCTGCTAGGCCGGCTCGCGGCGGAGATTCGTCGACTTGGGACGCAGAACGACGTGCGCGTCATCGTGCTCCGCAGCGGCGAGACGGGGCCCTTCTGCGCCGGCGCCTCCTTCGATGAGCTCAAGAGCATTCGCGACGCCGCCAGCGGCAAGGAGTTCTTCATGGGCTTCGCGCGCGTGATCCTCGCGATGACGCGGTGTCCCAAGGCCATCATCGCGCGCGTCCACGGAAAGACGGTCGGCGGTGGCGTCGGGCTCGTCGCGGCGTCGGATTACGCGATGGCGGTGGAATCGGCGTCGATTCGCCTGAGCGAGCTCGCGGTCGGCATTGGCCCCTTCGTCGTCGGTCCAGTGATCGAGCGAAAGATCGGACTTGGCGGCTTCAGCGCGATGGCGATCGATGCCGATTGGCGCTCCGCTCGATGGGCCGAGGAGTTCGGCCTGTACGCCAAAGTGTTCGAGAGCGCGAATGCACTCGATAGCGGACTCGATTCGTTCGCGCGGAAGCTCGCGCGCGCGAACCCGCAGGCGCTCACGCAGCTGAAGTCGATCTTCTGGCAAAGTACCGATGACTGGGATCAACTGCTCGAGACGCGTGCCGAGATGAGCGGCTCGCTCGTACTCTCCGATTTCACACGCGCCGCGATTGCAGCCTTCGATCAGGGAGCCCGAGCCTAGCGACGCGAGTGAGGATTCGGTGGCGCAGTCGTAGGGCAGGCGCTTCCAGCAGGTGCCAGGACAGGGCAGCGGGCAGAAGACCGAGTCCCGCCGCGATGATCTCCGCGCGCGCGCCACGCGCCTCGACTCTGGCGGCCACAAACTGCACCGCCGCCATGTGCCAGAGATAGAGAGAATACGAGTATCGATGGCCGAAGTCGGCAATGGGTCGGGCGGCCAACCATTTCACCGAATGCGTGGCGGTATAGGCAACTATGCCTGCGGCGAGCAGCCCTACCGACGAGAAGCCAATGACCTCCATCGGCGCCGCGGACCACTCTGCCGCCCGCGCGACAGCGATTACGACGAGTGTGACAATTGCTCCCGCGATCATCGATGGCAGTGCCCACCGCCTAACGAGCGCGCGATGCTCTGCGTTTCGCACGAGGATGGCGACGGCGGCTCCAAACGCAATGGTATCGGCGCGCACCGGTGTCAGGACGTACATGGCGTCCGAACTTGCATGGAACACGCCGAGGAGAACGAGGCGCAGTAGCGGGGTGGCGACGATGAGGACGACACAGACTCGGAAGAGCGCGCGTGTGGTGACCCATCGCACGATCCACGGCCAGACGAGATAGAAGTGTTCCTCGACCGCGAGGCTCCAGAGGGGGCGAGTTGCCGATACGGTACCGACCCACGTTCCGGCTACGATGAGAATGTTTGTCGCAAAGAGCCAGTACCATGGCTGTGCCGCGACGAACAGCCGATAGTCGTCCGGTGTGATTCCCACAAACGTCGGCGCAGCGAGGAGGACAATCATGAACGCCGCGAACGCCGGCACAATTCGAACGAAGCGCTTGACGTAGAACGTTCGGGCGTACTCGCCTAACGGCTTCGCGCGGCCGTCGAGGAGGATCCCCGTGATGAGATACCCCGATAAGGCGAAGAAGAGATCGACGCCCATCCAGCCCCAGCTGCCGATCGTCCTCAGAGGGCCATCCGTAGCGGCTTCCGCGACGTGAAAGAGAACTACCGCGATGATCGCGATCGTCCGCAGTCCGTCGAGCTCCGGCACATGTCGTCGACTGCTGTGAGTCACACCATGAAGACGAGTTCCGCACCGACGATGCTACGGCTCGTTTCGTCCGCGCGGTTATAGTGCCCGGCATTGCAAAACGCGAAGCGTGACTCGTCGATCCATCGGCACGTCGAACGTGCGCGAGTCTGTCGTGCACCTCTCGACGCTAGGCCTTAGCCCCGAGACCCCATGTCGATGCGCCTCTTTCTCAAGCCGTACTCCGTGAACGGAACCGGGATTCGGCTGCTCGATTATCGCCGCGTGTCCGAAGACAGCTACGAAGCTACACGCTGGTTGACCATTCTTTTCATTCCGATGCTGCCGATCGGCACGCTGCTCATCCGGCCCGGAACCGCGGAAGGCATCGCCACGATGATGCGTTACTCGTTTCAGCTGCTGGGCAAGCGACCGATGAACTGGCGTCGGGTGTTGCGCATGTACGCAATCGATCTGATCGCCGCGCTGCCCGTCGCGCTGTGCGCCTGGTTCGAGACGCCCGGCGAGATGACGGACCTCTGGCTCACTATGTTCATCTTCTCGGTGATGTGGGCCATCGGCGTCTTAGCCTTCACGCAGCGCGGACCTTCGGTGTACAACGCGCCCGCGATGCAGCCGGTGCCATCCAGCGAAAAGACGCCGCGCCGCGCTGCCTAACGTCAATCGTTTGTTTCGACGCCCCGTTTGCGAACGACGGCGCCATCAGGTCGTCGGCGGATTGAATCCGGCGTGCTGCTGCTCGATCCAACTCTTCTGGTAGTTCGGATCCTCGATTGCGAGTGCCTGCTTCGCAACGTGGAGCGGACGGAAGGAGTCCATCATCACCGCCAGCTCGTCCGTGCGCTTCGCGCCGATCGACGCCTCGGCGCGACCAGGATGCGGCCCATGCGGAATGCCGTCGGGATGATGCGTGATGCTTCCGAACTCGATCCCTTTACGGCTCATGAACTCACTCGACGCGTAATACAGAACTTCGTCCGAGTCCACGTTGCTGTGGTTATACGGCGCGGGCACGGCCTCGGGGTCGAAGTCGTACGGCCGCGGGCAGAATGAGCAAATTACAAACCCATCTCCCTCGAACGTTTGGTGAACCGGCGGCGGCTGGTGCACGCGACCGACGATCGGCTCGAAGTCGTAAATATTGAATGCCCAGGGATAGAAGTAGCCATCCCAGCCCACGACGTCGAATGGGTGGTGGTCGAGGATGAACTCGTTGAGGCCATCGTACTGCTTCACAAGGAGACGGAAGTCACCCATCTCGTCGTGGGTCTTGAGCTCCGCGGGGAGACGAATGTCGCGCTCCGAGTAGGGAGCACCTTCCTTGAGCTGGCCGAACTCGTTCCGGTAACGCTTCGGCCAGCGGACGTGCCCTCGACTCTCCATGATGAGGAACTTTGGATGATCTGCCTTCATGTCGAGCTTGTAGCGGTGGAGGATGCCGCGGTGAATGATCAGGTAGTCGCCCTCGCGGAACGGCAGGTCGCCGAAAACTGATTCGAGGGTTCCGCTTCCCTTGGCGACGTAGACCACCTCATCGCCCTGCGCGTTGCGATAGAAGTGTGCGTCCTGTTCGTCGGGCTCGACATACAGCATCGCGATGTCGGCGTTGAAGAGCAGCGGAAGTCGATCGAGTGTCGGGCTGCCGCCGCTCTTTGCTTCCGACGTGCGGAAATGCCGATGTCGAAGCGCGCAGTCCGGATCGGCTTCGTACGTTAGCTCTCTGATTCGCTTCACCGACTTCACCGTCGTCGGTGGGTGCACGTGATAGAGCAACGCCGACGTGCCGGTGAATCCCTCGTGCCCCATGAGCTCTTCCGCATAGATGCCACCGTTCGGCTTGCGGAAGGCAATGTGCCGCTTGCGGGGGATGGAGCCTAACGAATGGTAGATTGGCATATGCCTTTAGTGGCCACTCCTAAAGGTTACCTCGGGCTGCTTGCTCCCGCTCGATCGCTTCGAACAGTGCTCGGAAGTTGCCCTTTCCAAACCCCCGCGCACCTTTGCGCTGAATGATTTCGTAGAACACGGTCGGCCGGTCCTGCACGTTGCGTGAGAAGATTTGTAACAAGTAGCCGTCTGGATCGCGATCGACGAGGATCCCGAGCTCCTGAAGTGTGTCGATCGGCTCGTCGATCTTGCCGATGCGGCGCAGCAAATCGGTGTAGTACGACGTCGGCGTCTGGAGGAACTCGATCCCTCGATCGCGCAGCGTCGTCACCGTCTTGATAATGTCGTTCGTCGCCAGCGCGAGGTGTTGGACACCCGGGCCGCGATAGAACTCGAGATACTCGTCGATTTGCGACTTCTTCTTTCCCTCCGCCGGCTCATTGATCGGGAACTTGATTCGCTCGTTCCCGTTCGCCATGACCTTCGACATCAGGGCGCTGTATTCGGTCGAGATGTCGGAGTCATCGAAGGTGATGAGATTCTTGAAGCCCATCACTTTCTCGTAGAAGCCGACCCAGACATTCATCTTCCCCAGCTCGACGTTTCCGACGCAGTGGTCGACGTAGAGCAATCCGGTCTCCGGCGCCTGATAGTGCGGCGAGCGCGCGGTGAAGCCCGGCATGAACAGCCCGCGATAATTTCGCCGTTCGACAAGCGAATGAGTCGTGTCGCCATAGATGCGAATCGCCGCGATGACGATCTCGCCTGCGTCATCCTTGAGCACTTTGGGCTCGTGGACCGGAACCGCACCGCGCGCGGCGGCTTTCGTGAACGCATCGCGTGCGTCCTCGACCCACAACGCAATATCCCGGACGCCGTCGCCATGCTTGTGGACGTGTTGCGCGATCTCGCCCTCTGGCCCGAGCGCCGACGTCAACACGAGTCGAATCTTGTTCTGTTGTAGGAGATAGCTCACGCGATCCCGCGTGCCAGTTTCGGGGCCGCGATAGCCGACGAGCTGGAATCCGAAGCCGGACTGATAGAAATGCGCTGCCTGCTTCGCGTTCCCCACATAGAACTCGACGTAGTCGGTCCCGTTGATGGGAAAGATGTCTTGAGTCCCTGATGACGCTGGTAACGTGGCGGTGGCCATGGCTGCTCCGATGCCGAGAGTGTCCCTTGAGCAATATCATAGGTGCTAGGTGATAGGTGCTAGGTGATAGAACCGCCTCTCCCGCTAGCAACTAGCACCTAGCACCCAGCACCTAGCACCTCAGTCTCAATTTTCGAGCTCCGGCAGATCGCGGAACAACTCCAGCGCGTCTGGATTCGCCAACGCGTCGCGATTGCGCACCGGTCGACCGTGAATCACGTCGCGGACGGCGAGCTCGGTGATCTTTCCGCTGATCGTCCGGGGAATGTCGGCGACCTGCACGATTTTTTTTGGCACATGATGCGGACTCGTGTTCATGCGAATCTGTCCACGAATTCGCTCCTTCAATTCATCCGTGAGCGTCACGCCTTCGACGAGACGCACAAAGAGCACGATTCGCAGATCATCGCCCGCACCAGGGAGCTGCTGACCGATGACCAGGCTCTCCAGCACCTCCGGCAGCTGCTCTACCTGTCGGTAGATCTCAGCGGTGCCGATGCGAACGCCGCCGGGATTGAGCGTCGCATCGCTTCGACCGTAAATCACGACGCCATCATGACTGGTCACCTCCGCCCAGTCGCCATGTCGCCATGCATTCGGAAAGTGATCGAAGTACGCCGACCGATATTTCTCGCCAGATGGATCGTTCCAGAAATAGATCGGCATGCTCGGGAACGGCGCCGTGCACACCAACTCTCCCGCTCGCTCGAGGATCGAGTGGCCCTCGTCATCGAAGATCTCGACCTTCATTCCGAGCCCACGCGCTTGAATCTCCCCGCGCCACACTGGTCCAATCGGGTTGCCGAGCGCGAAGCAGGAGACGAGGTCCGTGCCGCCGCTGATACTGCTGAGTCGTACGTCTGACTTCACGTGCTCATACACGTAATCGAAGCTGGGCGCGGCGAGCGGACTACCTGTCGACAAGATCGACCGTAGCGCAGACAGATCGTGCGACTCGCTCGGTTTGATGCCCTCTTTCTCCGCGAGAGCGAGCCATTTCGCGCTCGTCCCGAATACGGTGATGCGCTCCGCCTCGGCCATGTTCCAGAGAATCGGTCCTCGCCGAAGGAATGGCGCTCCGTCGTAGAGCACTATCGTGGATCCGACGGCGAGCGCGGACACCAGCCAGTTCCACATCATCCAACCACAGGTCGTGAAGTAGAACAGCCGATCGTCCCGGCCGAGATCGCAGTGCAGGACGTGCTCTTTCTGATGCTGCAGCAGCGTACCGCCAGCACCATGGACCATGCATTTCGGAAGCCCGGTGGTGCCTGACGAGTACATCACGTACAGCGGATGATCGAACGGCAGTCGCGCGAATTCCAGGTCGCGAACCGACCCCATGCCGGCGACGAAATCGTCATAGAGTACCGCGCGCGACACGTTACGTACATCAGGCGTCGCGCGCATATAAGGAACGACCACGACGCGCTCGATCGAGGCGATCCGTTGCGCGATGGCGGCGACCGTACCGAGCGAGTCGATCTCTTTTCCGGAGTATCGATATCCGTCGGAGCAGAAAAGTATGCGAGGCTCGATCTGCCCGAAGCGGTCCAGCACGCCTTGCACGCCAAAGTCCGGCGAGCAAGAAGACCAGATCGCGCCAATGCTCGCCGTGGCGAGCATTGCGATGACCGTCTCAGGAACGTTAGGCATGAACGCGGCGACGCGATCGCCGGCGCGCACTCCCTGCGCCAGCAGCGCGGCCGACAGCCGTGCGGTTTCGGCGTAGAGCTCGGCGAATGTGAGTCGTCGTGTCGGTCCAAGCTCGTTCCAGGCGATCATCGCGACGTGATCGTCACGGAAGCGAAGCAGATTCTCGGCGAAGTTCAGTCGCGCGCCATCGAACCATCGGGGACCGAGCTTGGGGTCTGGGGGCGCCATGTGCGCCGGGCCCGTGAGCACCGATCGCCACGCAGAGCCGTCGAGATCACGGTCCGCGACGATGCCGCAATATTCCCAGACCGTGCTCCAGAATGCCTCGTACTGCTCGAGAGACCACGCGTAAAGGCTCGCGTAGTCGTGCGCCATCGCACCTCGCGCATTCGCGGCGGACATGAACCGCGAGAGGTTGGCCCGCGCGACGTCCCCCGGCGACGGCGTCCACAGCGGGCCACTCACGAAGGGTCGGCGATGGGCGATGGTAGAGGCGTTGACGCTGTGAACCGAGCCGTCAGATTCCGATCTGCAGCAGATCGACCTTGTAAACGAGCGTCGAATTGCCGGGCACCGGCCCATTCGGGCACGCACCGAGCGCGAGGTTGGATGGCGCGACGATGAGTCGCGTACCGCCGACGTTCATGCCCAACATGCCATCCGCCAGCCCGGTTGTCGCCGTCGTGCTCAGGTCAATCGGGAAGGGCTGATCGATTACCTGATCGATGAGCGTTCCGTTGACGAGATAGGCGGTATAGTGAATCTGCACGACCTGCAGCGAGTCCAGGAGCGCGCCAGTGCCGGGCGTGAGATCCCGCGTGTAGTCGCCGAGCATCGTTTTGGACATGCTGTCCAGATTCACGCCGAGAGACACGAGCGACCCTGCAAACGTCTCTGCGGCGGGATTGCTCGGATTCACCGGGCATTGCTTCGGCTCCGTTAGGCAGGCGCCGAGCAAGAGGCATGGCAGCAGGAAGATCACGAATCGCTTCATCTCAAGAGCCTGGAAGTAGTGGGTGTGGTCGCACGTACAAACTGTGTTAGGAATCCGCGCTTTGCGAGGGGGATTCCCACGCGCAGAGCGCGGAGCGCGTCACGGCGAGGGTTACTGGCGGTCGGCCACTCTCAAGTTAACTTGGCACGCCGATATCTCGACGCTTCAGCCGCGCCTCGGGCACACGGCTCGTCACCCCGCCCCTTCCCCCTCCTCCATGCGCCGATCATCTCATTGTCTCGCATTGTTCCTGCTGCTGCTCGCTGTTCCTCTCCGTGCGCAGCGCCCGCTCAAGGTTTACATCTCAGTCGATATGGAGGGAATCGCCGGGGTCGTCACGGCCGATCAACTCTCCCCGACGGGATTCGAATACGCGCGCGCACGCGAGTTCATGACCGGAGAAGCGCTGGCCGCGGTCGCCGGGGCACGGGACGCGGGGGCGACGCAAATCGTGGTGAGCGATTCTCACGGGAACGGTGAGAGTCTACTGATCGACAAGTTCCCGCCGGACGTGACGATCATTCGGTCGTGGCCACGACCATTGATGATGATGCAAGGCATCGATTCGACCTACGATGCAGCCGTCTTCATCGGTTATCATGCGGCGACGACGAATCCCGCGGGCGTGCGGGCACACACGATCTCGAGCGCTCACCTCGCGGCGGTCGAGCTCAATGGCGTGGCGATGCCGGAGTCGGGAATCAACGCGGCGATCGCCGGCTATTTCGGCGTGCCGATTGTCGCGATCTCTGGTGATAACGTCGCCGTCGCCGAAGCCCAGGCGCTGATCGGCAACATGGAGGGCGCCGTCGTCAAGCAGGCCATCAGCTTTCATTCCGCGGCGACGATGACGCCGGACGCGGCGCAGCAACTCGTTAGGCAGAAGGTGAAGGCCGGCGTTCAGCGACGGGCCTCGTTGCGGCCATTCGTCGTTCGTGCGCCCGTGCGCCTCGACGTCACGTTCAAGAATTACACACCGGCCGAGATGCTGAGCTTTCTGCCGATCGTCCAACGCACCTCGTCGCATGGAATCCGCTTCGAGGGTCGCGACATCCTGCAGGTCTCGCGATTCCTCGAGTTCATCAACACGTACGATCCGGACATGACACCCTAACGATTCTCTTCCTCGAACCGCAAAGGGCGGTCAATAGCTAGTTGAATTGTCGAACAACGCGGAGCGAGCCCACTGAGCGCTGTCACGCCCCCTCATGACGATCACG
>DATBBP010000454.1:0-3280 GCA_036270935.1 Gemmatimonadaceae bacterium | reverse complement strand
AGAACGCCCCAGAGACACTGGTTGAGGCGCATCATCATCGAGTGTGAGGGAGTCCTCCCTACACTCGCGACGATGGGCAAAGGTCACTGAGCGGGCACTGGTCGCACTTCGGCTTGCGAGCCACGCAGATCTGCCGACCGTGCTCGATGAAAAGGTGAGCCAGCAGCGTCCACTGCTCCCTGGGAAACAGCCGCACCAGATCCTGCTCGATCTTCACCGGATCCGTGTTCTTCGTGAGGGCGAGTCGCTGGCTCACACGCGTGACATGCGTGTCGACCACAACGCCTTCGTTCCGATCGAATGCATTGCCGAGGATGACGTTCGCTGTCTTTCGACCGACACCAGGCAGCTTCACCAGCTGTTCCATCTCCGACGGAACGAGGCCCCCATGTCGCTCGGCGACGGCCGCGGACATGCCGAGCAGACTCTTCGTCTTGTTTCGGAAGAAACCCGTGCTCTTGATCATCTCCTCGAGCTCTTCGGGCTTGGCGACGGCCATCGCTGCCGGCGTAGCATAACGGCTAAAGAGCGCCGGCGTGACCATGTTCACGCGCTTGTCCGTGCACTGCGCGCTGAGAATTGTCGCGACGAGTAACTGGAATGCGTTCTGAAAGTCCAGCGCACAGTGGGCGTCCGGATATGTGCGGTGCAGTCGCGCGAAGATCTCTGGCGCACGCACCGCGGCTGGCGCGCGTCGCGAGGCAGGCCCCTTCGCCGGCCGCTTTGCGGGGATGCTCGTGGACTTACTGCGCGGCGCGCTCGGCGCGGCCGCGCCGCGCGCTGTCTTCAGATTTTTCGCCGCGGAAAGAGGCTTTCGCGCGGCGAGCTTCGGCCGCGACTGAGCAAGTGGCTGCCGCGGCGGATTTCGTTTCTGGCGCATGCGACAAAGCTAACGCCACCGGCTCCGCGCAAACGCGATCACGTCATCTGCTTCGCGCGCGTTGAGCAAGTCGGTTGCCTCGAGCCAACCCTTGCGCGCCATCCCCACGCCGAGAGCAACGTTGTCGAGAGCATTCACCGAATGGGCATCCGGGCCGAGCGCGATTGTCGCGCCGCGCCGCTTCGCGGTGATGAGGTGTCGCCAATCGAGATCGAGACGATGCGGGTCGGCATTGAGCTCGACGGCGACGCCGACTTCGACAGACTTCTCGATCACGGCGTCGACGTCGATCGCGTACGGCTCGCGCGAGAGGAGCAAGCGGCCGGTAGGATGAGCGAGGATCGTCAGAAATGGCTCATCCAGAGCGCGCAGGACGCGTTCGGTCATTGCCGGTCCATCCATTCCGAACCGTGAATGGATCGATCCAATGACGAAATCGAACTGCGAGAGCAGTTCCGCGTCGTAGTCGAGTCGACCATCGGCGAGAATATCGGCTTCGATGCCCTTGAGGATCCGGAACCCCGTGTCCATCTCGGCGTTGATCGTGTCGATCTCCTCGAATTGCGCGAGCACTTTCTCGCGTGGCAAACCGGATGCGTAGAACGCGGCGGCCGAGTGGTCGGAGATGCCGACATAACTCCACCCGCGCGCTCGAGCGCCCAGCGCGATCTCGCGAATGGAGCTCTTGCCATCGGAGTAGTGCGTATGACAATGCAGCACGCCGCGTATGTCGTCGGGGAGCAGCAGTCGCGGCAGCGCATCACGACTCGCCGCGTCTACCTCGCCCTGCGCTTCGCGCAGCTCGGCCGGGACGTAGGCGAGGCCCGCCGCGCGGTAGAGCGATTGTTCATCGGGAATGTCCATCGGGTGTTGTGATGCGTCATGCAGCTCGTCGCCGATGATCCCGATGCCGCGTTCGGTCAAGCGAGCCCGAACCAGCTCGACGTGCTCCTCGGTCCCCGTCGCGCGCCACAGCGCCACGGCAAAGTGTCGCGCATGCGCGCAACGAAGGGTCAATCGCGCGCCATCGACAAAATGGATGTCGACACAGTCGGTTCCGGCTCCCTTCGCCGATTTCACGCCACTGATTCGCGTGAAGGACGTGGCAACTTCCACGGGATTCGCCGTCGCCAGGCAGCGCGCGACGATCGTCACGCCGCGCACGACTTCGCGATGACGGCGAATCGCGCCGGCAATCGCGGTGTCGTCGACCTCGGGGTGCTCACGCACGAACCTAACGAGCTGCTCCGCTTCGGCGCGGGCGCGCGGATAGAGCTCGAGGATGCCGGTCTCGCGCGAGAACGCGATGCCCTTGAGAATCTTCTCAGCGGTCTTCGGGCCGAAGCCACGAACCTTGGCCAGGCGTCCGTCGCGCGCCGCCTCTTCCAGTTGCGCGACGTCGGCGATCTCCAGCTCCTTGTGGATCTTATGGATCTTCTCGGGCGTGAGCCCGGGAATCGCCAGCAGGTCGAGGAGCCCCTCCGGCGTTGCCTCGCGCAACTGATCGAGGTAGCGCGACGATCCCGTTTCGACGAGATCGCGCACGACGGCAAGCGTGGCTGGCCCCAGCCCACGCACCCGTCCGATCTCGCCCGACTCGAGTAGCGGGCGGAGGTCGTCGGCATTCAAGGTGAGAATGCCCTTCGCGGCAGTCTGATACGCCTGCGCCTTGAAGCGATTCTCGCCGCGAAGCTCGAGATAGGACGCGATCTGTGAGAGGACGTGTGATGCGGTACGACTGTCCATTGGTAGAGGGTAGAGGGTAGAGGGTGGAATAAGGAAGGCCGACGGCAACGCCGTCGGCCTCATTCCGAATTCACGCGCAACCCTCTATCCAATCACGCTTCCACGCCTGCATAGCTCTTCAGCCGGTCGATCAGCTCATGAAGCTGCTTCTCGGTGAGGTCGATCTCCTGTGCGGCTCCATCCATGTCGAGGAGACCAGCACGCATCGAGATCGCGACCTGGTTCAGATACCGGATCTTCGAGAGAACTTCATCGGTGACTTTGCGCAGGCCCACGAAGCGGCGCTTTTCGGCGAGGGCCCGACGATACCGCAGCACGAGCTCCGCGGGAGAGAGACGCTTCGCAAGATCGAGGACTTCGTCGCGATCTCTGCCGGGCAACGCTCCGCGATCCGGGATGCCGTTGTCATCCCATGCGTCATCCGCGAACCAGAGCCGACCCACGTATTCGATTCCGTCGAACGCGATGCGACACGATACGCTGTAGCGTCGACCCTGGTAGTCGATCGTCGTCACGTGTGGTTGCACCGTATCGTCGTGGAGTGGCATTCCCTAGGCTGGCGACAAGCTAGAGTCGATTCTGAGCGAGGAAGTCTTCGATGGCCGTGAAGAGCGCGTTCGGCTGCTCGACGTAGGGTACGTGACCGCACTGGTC
>DATBBP010000453.1:0-5500 GCA_036270935.1 Gemmatimonadaceae bacterium | reverse complement strand
CCATCTCTGCTTCCTTGCTCCCCTGGCCAACGACGCCGAGTTGTTTTTCGGCGCGATCGTATTTGCCGGCGAAGCAGAGAAGCTCGAACAGGAACGTCCGCCGGCGCGCGTCCGTGGGATTGTCACGCAGCTCGGCACTCAGTGCGTCAATGGCTTCGTCCAGCTTGCCGGCCTGCAGAAGATCGCGAGGGGTCATGGCGGAATACCTTGTGGAGTGGGAGCAGGAGTGGCCGCTGAACCACTGTCAGCGGCCCCCATCGAATTCTGACATCAAGGATCACTACGCACTTGCTCCCATCATCTTGGTTAGAACCAGTCGTACGAGTGTGCCGTCCTTGAAGCAAATCCGGCCGCCGTTTCTCGGCGGCCGGATTTACTCGCGCCAGCCGAAACCGAGCCGGCGCCTGCGTGCGAGAGCGTGTCCTTTTTCAGACCTTCTTGTTGGCCTTCACATCCCAGCCAGCCTTCGCCGGCGAATCGAGCGTGCCGTCCGCCTTCTGCGGCTTGTACTCGTACTCGATCTTGCTGAAGTTGAGCGAAATCTGATTGGTCGGAACGATGTCGCCGTGCGCACTGCCGCCGGTCTGGAAGGAGCTGACCAGGAGATCCGTGAACTTGATCACGAGGAATTCCTGCTGATCCTTGCCCGCTTTGCGGCAGGTGAGCTGCGCCTTCTTGATGTGATCGCCGCCCGCGCAGGCGAGCATCAGAATTGGCGACGCCTTATTCTCGGTCATGACGAAATGGAAGTCCTGCATCTGGACTTTTCCGGCACCACCGCCAGCGCCGACCGCGTGCGACCCGATGTTCTGCGCGCCCCAGCTCCAGCTCGTGAGCTCGATCTCGTCCTTGTGCTTGCTGTCCTGCGACTCGCCGGCGATGCCGTCGATCTTGAGGAAATAGTCAACCGCTGCCATTGGAGTTCTCCGCGCCAAACGTGGTGGTGGTGATGATGAACCGGGAGTCTTCGAGTGGGGCCCTCTGTGCTTTGCGCGCGACTACGATAACGTCTCGTCTTCGTGCGCGCCGTATCGGCGGTCACGAGCGCATTGTGAACTTGAGTGATGCGCTCGTGACACACCGACTTTCAACGACAACATCTACTTCGCCGGCGCCGGTAGATCGGCGACCAGCCGCATCGACATCGTGAGCTCGTCCAGCTGGAAGTGCGGCCGCAGGAACGCCACCGCACGGTAGGCACCCGGCTTCCCGGGCACTTCCACCACCTCGATACGCGCTTCCTTCAATGGATTCTTGGCCTTCATCTCGAAGCCGACGTCGTCGTTCGCAACTGTATAGTTGTTGATCCAGTTGTTGAGGAAACGCTCGACCTCGGACCGCGACGTGTAACCGCCGATCTTGTCGCGCATCATCGCCTTCAGATAGTGCGCGAAACGGGACACGGCGAACATGTACGGGAGCTGCGCCGAGATGCGCGCGTTGGCCGTTGCGGCGTCGGAGTCGTACACCTTGGCCTTCTGCGCCGACTGGACGCTGAAGAAGGCGGCGTAGTCTGTTCCCTTGCAGTGCACGAGCGGAACGAAGCCCAGATCGGCCAGCTCCTTCTCGCGCCGGTCGGAGATCGGCGACTCCGTTGGGCACTTCATGGCGATGTCGCCCGACTCGGTCCTGAAGTTATGGACCGGCAGCCCTTCGACGAGGCCGCCGCTCTCCACGCCGCGGATCGTCGCACACCAGCCGTAGCTGGCGAACGCCTGCGTGATGCGCGAGGCGAGCGCCCACGAGGCCCCGGCCCACGCGTACTTGCTGTGATCGGTGCCGTCGACCTTCTCCTCGAAATCGAAATCCTCCACCGGCACCGTGTCGCGACCATAGGGCTGTCGAATCAGAATCCGCGGCAGCGTCAGAGCCACATAACGCGAGTCCTCGCTGCTTCGGAAACTCTTCCACTTGGCATACTCGGTGGTGTCGAAGATCTTCGCCATGTCCCGCGGAGCGTCCAACTGGGTGTAGCTCTCCATGTTGAACATTTCGGGGTTCGCGTTGGCGATGAACGGTGCGTGTGCCGCCGCCGCGACCTGCGAGATCTTCTCGAGCAGCTCGACGTCCTGGCCGCCCTTGCCGAATTCGTAATCCCCAACGAGCGCGCCGAACGGCGTGCCGCCAAAGACCCCAAACTCCTCCTCGTAGACCTTCTTGAACAGCGAGCTCTGATCGAACTCCGGCGCCTTCTGGAGGTCCTTGAGCAGGTCCTTCTTCGAGACGTTGAAGACCTTGATCCTCAGCTTGTCGCTCGTCTCGGTGTTGTTGAGCAGATACTTAAGACCACGCCACGTGCCTTCCAGCTTCTGGAAATCGGCGTGGTGCATGATCTCATTGAGCTGTGTCGAGATCAGGTCGTCGATCTGCGCGATGCGCGCGTTGATCATCGCCTCCGTATCGGCGGCGATCGTCACCGTGCCCTTGAGCACCTCGGTGACAAAGTTCTTGACGAGATCCTTGCCGCGTTCTTTCGCGGCGGCGTCACGGCCCAGCCGCCCCTGGTCGACGATCTTGTCGAGGAGACTGCCTTCCGACGCGGCGTCGAAGGTGGTCTGTTGCTGGCCTTGCGCCTGCGTCTCAGCCATCGGTGCCTCCCTGGAGTCCAACCTCCGACTCGAGCTTCTTCATTGCGTCGGCATTGTTGAGCGTGCTCTGCAGAATCTCTTCGAGCTTGTCGTTGCCCTGCAGGTTGCCGCGCAGATCCGCGAGCTTCGTCCGGAGCTCGAGCAGCCCCTTGAGCGGACCAACGTTTTTCGCGACCGATTCCGGATTAAAGTCGTCGAGCGACTCGAAGGTGAGGTCGACGCCGATCTTCCCGCCCGACTCCGGGTTCAGCTTGTTCGCGACGGTGAACTGGACGCGTGGCTTCATGCTCTTCAGCACGGCGTCGAAGTTGTCCGGCGTGATCTCGACGAACTTCCGATCCTTCAGTCGGGGCAGTGCCTCGGCCGGATTCCCGCTGAGATCAGCGAGAACGCCCATCAAGAAAGGAAGTTCCTTCGTCTCGATCGCGCCGCCGGTCTCCACATCGTAACTGATGTTGACGCGTGGCGGCCGGACACGCTCCAGCTTTTTCTGTGTGCCCTCGCGTGCCATAGTGTGCTCCGGGTCTCGGGATAAAGAGTGTGCAGCGTCGCGCTCGAGGGGGCGCAACCTGCTTGTTGTCTGCGCCGCGTAATGCCATCGAGGGGTGCTAACACACTCGCCGGTGATCGTGCGCGGCCGCACACTGATGTCGACCACTCGCATTGGTGACTAAGCGGTCGTCAGCGGGGCCAATCATGCACTCGCCGCGCGCTACCGTCAAGCGAGTTGACAAACGCCGAAGTCGTTGCCCCTGCGGCGACTGTGCAACAGGTTCGCTAGTCGGCGCGCTCGACTGGCCGGCTTCCCGTAGGCCGTTCCCGCACTCCTACGCTCTCGCGCATCGCCGTCGAGTCGGGGAGCCGAAACTCCTCGATCTCGATCAGTCCCGCGTCCACCAGCTGCCGGATCATCATCGCGAACATGTCTTCCGGAGCTGCATCCGGTACGGCCTTCGTGTCCCGCAGGTACTGCAGATGTTCGCGCGCCGTCATCCGTCCGTCGCAGAATTGGAGGAGGGTTGCGTACCAGTTCGGACACGCCGCCTCCACAGCGAATGGAGCGAGCGTCACCAACTGGCATTCGTCCACCGACCACTGGCCATCGTGCAGCATCGAGCGTGAGCGCAACTCCGTGTGTGGCAACGTCCTGGGTCGACTCGCCAACAAGCGGCGTGATTGGCCCGCGTCCCAATTCGCCGTGCCGACCATCCAGCGCAAAACCCACTGGAGGTCGGCCGCGCCCGTGAGCGGGGACAGCGCGCGCCGGGTGGTGATCACGGGTCGGTCGGTTGCTCGACGCTGAAAAAGGAGCGAGCAGAAAACAAGCTGCTGGATGCGCAATCGTTCAAGCGTTTCGCTCATCAGGGCGAGGCGCTCGAACGGCGTGTAGCCCGCCTTTGCTTGGTCGGCAAAGAAGTGCAGCGGGTCGAGTCCTCGGCCCTGCACGACGACCATGTCGAAGTCGTCGCTCGCATCGCCGAGCATGGTGCGCAGACGCTGCTCTAGTGTGGCGCCCTCGCGATCGGTGAGCATGCACTCGCAGAAAAACTGCCCGCCGGGCGCGAGATGCGCCGCCAGGCCGGCGACGATCTGACGCGTCACGTGCTCGCCATCCTCCCCCGCGTCTCGAAATACGAACTCCGTCTGGAGCGCCGGCACATAGGGTGGGTGAGCGATAATGACGTCGAATTGCTCGTCGCCTAACGAGGAAAAGACGTCGCCCTGAAGTACGCGCACGTTCGCGAGCCCGTTGAGAGCGACGTTGAATTCGGCAAAGCGCACGGAGCGGTCGGCAATGTCGACGAGTGTCGCACGCTTGGCGAAGCGTGCGGCGGCGACAAGGCCCGCGATTCCGGTCCCGGTACACACATCGAGGACGTGATCGCACGACTCGCGTGGCATGAGTCGGAGAAATCGCTGTGTCTCGCGCGTCATCGGCGAGAACACCACGTCCGGTGGCGGGACGTCGCTCGTGCTCTCGAAGCGAAAGCGCCGGTCGGAGGCGACGTACAGCTCCTCGATCGGATAGATCGCGATCGTCGCCATGCACATCGCGGGCTCGTCGCGAACGGCGTGGATCAGTCCGAGTGCCTCGAGCACCGCGAGATCGGCCGCGGACAGATGCGACTCGACGACGCCGCGCGCAACATGCTCGCCATCTAGGAACAGCCTAACGAAGAGCGACTGGGGATCGCTGACCTCTTTGAACGCGCTCCGGCTCTCCGGGCGCGGAAAATCGTGAATCGATTCGACGCCGGCTCGCGCGCACAATGGCGCCTCTTCGAAGCCGGTCCGAACGAACAGCTCCCGGACGCGCGCGAACTGCTCCGGGGTGCCGAGCCGGAACGGTTCAGAGATCCACTTGCTCTCAGTCGCCGTCGCCATCGTCAAACGCGCCTCTGGCCCAGCGACCTCGCAGGCGCGTGAGAGGCTCCGCGATCGATTGCAGCCGCGGAAAGATCACGGCGTCGCTATCGCGCACGCTGAGCAATGGCGACAGGCCGCTCTCGAGCAGTCGCTCCGCGGCCCGCTCGCTGAGCACGGCCTCGGCGCACGGCGTGGCCGTCGTCTCTCCGTCCGCGCGATAGACGTGCAGTGGCAAATTCGAGATCTCTCGACCCGGTCGAAGATCCCAACCGTCTTCGGCGAAACCCTCGCCGACGAGCAAGGCTGCGGCGATGCCGCCACTTCCCCAGAGATAGCTCTCGTGCGGAGGACGTGTGTCGGCCGCGTTCTCCTCGAAGTGCACCAGCTCGCACTCGTCGGTGTGTTTGCCGTAGGGGAGCCGAAGGAGCAGCCGCGGCATAACGAGTGACAGATATGGCGCGACGGTCGATCGACGCAGCGAAGACCACGTGCTCGGTACGTCGTTCGTCCAGTCGTCCGGATCGGGCGTCGATGCAATCGCGTGA
>DATBBP010000452.1:0-9909 GCA_036270935.1 Gemmatimonadaceae bacterium | reverse complement strand
GTGATAGACTTTGTTCATTGCCGCGAAGTTCCCGGCATCGGTGAGGAACACCGTGCATTTCGCGACATCCGCCATCGTCCCACCCGCCAGCGCGAGATTCGCTTTCACGTTCTCGAGCGCCTGTCGCGTCTGACCTTCGATCCCGCCGTCGGCCAGTTTGCCGCCCGCCTGCGTGCCCATTACGCCCGACAGAAAGACGAGATCACCAACGCGAACCGCGGTGGAAAACAAGAAGCCCGGACGCGCATCGGGTCGATTTATAGCTTGCTTATTGGCGGAGCCCTGTTGTTGCTGGGCCGCAGCGGGGACGGCGAGGATCGAAATCGCGGCGACGAGGAACACGCGAGCGGTCACTGGGACACCTCGGAGGGTGATAGTGTCAAACGACTCTTTGCACTGCCGGCCATTCAACCTCTTTCCTTTACCTTCGCCCACGTATCTCTCAACGTGACTGTTCGATTGAACACCAACCGATCGGGCCGTGAATCCACCGAATCGCTCATGAAGTATCCGGTTCTTTCGAACTGATACCGCGATCCAGCCGGATCCGACGCGACGCTCGGCTCGATCTTCGCCTTCGGCACGACGATCAACGAATTCGGATTGAGAACATCGGTGAACTCCTGCCCGTCCGGAAGATCATCCGGGTCGGGAACCGTGAACAACTTATCGTACAACCTGAGCTCACAGTCGAGCGCATGACGCGCCGAGACCCAGTGTATCGTCCCCTGCACCTTGCGTCCGTCGGGCGCGTCGCCGCCGCGCGTTGCCGGATCGTAGGTACAGCGCAATTCGACGATCTCGCCTGACGAGTCCTTTATCACCTCCGTGCACGTGATGAAGTAGCCGTAGCGCAAGCGCACCTCGCGTCCCGGCGCAAGCCGGAAGAACTTCTTCGGCGGATTCTCCATGAAGTCGTCGCGCTCGATGTACAGCTCGCGCGAGAACGGCACCGGCCGCGATCCGGTCAACGGCACGTCGTGTGGGAAGTACGACGCCTCGAGATGCTCGTCACCCTCGTCCGCGTAGTTCACGATCACGACCTTCAGCGGATTCACGACGGCCATCACGCGGGGCACGCGCATGTTGAGATCGTCGCGTACGTAATGCTCGAAGGTCGCGAGCTCGGTGCGCGCCGGCTTGCGCGCGACTCCGATCGCATCGGCAAAATTCCGAATGGCCTCCGGCGTTACGCCACGACGGCGAATGCCAGCAATTGTCGGCATCCGCGGGTCGTCCCATCCGGTGACGTGGCCCTCGTTCACCAGGCGCAGCAGCTTCCGCTTGCTCAACACCGTGTAATCCAACTCGAGGCGCGCGAACTCGATCTGTGTCGGCGGATTCGCGAATCCCGCTTCGCGCACGAGCCAATCGTAAATCTCGCGGTTGTCCTTGAACTCCAGCGTGCACAACGAGCGCGTAATCCCCTCGAACGCGTCGGACAGACCGTGCGCGAAGTCGTACAGCGGGTAGACGCACCACTCGTCACCTTGTCGGTAGTGATGCGCATGCCTGATCCGCAGCAGCAGCGGATCGCGCATGATCATGTTCGCATCCGCCATGTCGATTCTGGCCCGGAGCACGTGCGCGCCATCAGGGAACTCCCCAGCCTTCATCCGCCGGAGCAAGTCGAGATTCTCGTCGACTGTTCGCGAGCGATATCGGCTGTCGACGCCCGGGCTCGTCACGGTCCCGCGGTTGGCGCGAATTTCGTCTTCGCTTTGCGAGTCGACATAGGCCTTCCCCTTCTTTACCAGCATCTCGGCGACATCGTACAACTTCCCGAAATAGTCGCTGGCGTAGAACAGACCGTTCCAATCAAAGCCGAGCCAGCGCACATCCTGCTGAATCGATTCGACGTACCGCACGTCTTCTGTCGCTGGATTCGTGTCGTCGAATCGAAGGTTGCAGCGGCCGTCGAACTCCTGAGCAATGCCGAAATTCAGACAGATCGACTTGGCATGCCCGATGTGCAGAAAGCCGTTAGGCTCCGGCGGAAACCGAGTTGCCGGCGCGCGGCCGAACCGGCCGCTCGCAACGTCCTCGGCGACGAGCTCGCGGATGAAATCTCGCTTTGGTGGAGCAGCAGTCACGACAAGAAAAGGGGCTAGGGTCTAGGGGCTAAGGCCTCTTGAAAGTTACAGGGCCCGACCAAGGCCTGAAAACCGCCTCTCCACCGGGCAGCCGTCGCGGAATGCGCGCGCAGACGATATGCTCATGCTGTCGGTCTACCAGCGGAGCGCCTGATGAGCACGCGTGCACCTGCATTACTCGGGACCCTCATTGTTGCCGCCGCAACTGTCGCAATCAGCACGGTATTGCCTGCGCAAGATCATGCCGGAAAGTCGTCGTTCGTCTTCGTCGAGAACACGAACGGCGGTGACGTGTCGATCATCGATGCCTCGACACTGAAAGTTGTCGGCACGATCCCCGTCGGCCTATCCCCTGACGATATCGTCGCAGCGCCGGCCGGCGATGTACTCTACGTGAGCCGCATCGTCCACCGTGCCGACGGTCGCCCCACCGGCACTGGTGAGCTTGTCGCGATCGACCCGAGCAGTCGGCAAGTGAGCTGGCGCGTGGGGTTCCGGGGCGTGCCCAACCACCTCGCCGTTTCGCCGGACGGACGACGGGTCTACGTGACCGTGGTATCCGGGAGCTATGTCGACGTCTTCGACGCCGCCAGGCATGCGCTCATCGATAGTGTCGACGTTGGGATCGGGCCGCACGACATCGATGTGTCGCGCGACGGAAAGACGGTCTACGTCGGCCTCATTCGCGGGACGGATGTCACGGTCTTCGACGCCGCAAGCAATCGCGTGCTGCGCAAGATTCCATTCGGAGCCAACGTTCGGCCGATTGCGCTCTCCCATGACGAAAACCGTCTCTACGTCCAGCTCTCGCAGTACTACGGCTTCGTCGTGGCCGATCCACACACGGGCAAGATCGTACGTCGCGTCGACATGCCAATGCCCAAGGGCGCCAAGACACCCGACACGCTCCCGGTGACCACAAATCATGGCATCCGCATCACCGCCGACGGCAAGTATCTCATCGCCAATGGCAGCATGACGGATCTCGTCGGCATCTACTCATTGCCCGACTTACGTCTCGTGGCGACCGTGCCCGTGGGACGCGATCCGAACTGGGTCACGCTCACGCCAGATGGCCGCCGAGTGTTCGTCAGTAACCGCGGCTCGGACGACGTGTCGGTAATTGATCTCGCATCTCGTAAGGAAGTGGGACGTGTAAGAGTGGGAAAGTATCCGCAGCGGATGACCTCCGTCGCGCTTGCTCGTTAGGTCGGCGTGGGATCTCGGCGCGAGTTCCTCGGGGATGCGGTGCGTCTCGCCGCCGCGGCCACGGCCCTAGGCTGCGACCGGTCGCATAAGCCGCCGCCGCTGTTCGAGGCGACAGTTGACGTTTCGACGCTCACCACCGACGCCGCAAGTCTCGTCGCCCCCGTGACCGGCTTGGACGGTGCACCGATTCTCATTGTCCGCGATGGTGAGAGGCGATTCCACGCGCTGTCGATGCAATGCACCCACGAGGGCTGCCCGGTTCGACCGCCCGACCAGGGCGTCATCACCTGTCCATGCCACGGCTCGCAGTACGATCTCGAGGGGCGCGTACGGCGGGGCCCAGCGCAACTGCCGCTCGCGCGGTACGCCGTCGAGTATCACCGGTGGTCGAAGCGCCTTACCCTCCGTGTCGACTCGTGACCCCAGCGAACCCAACGCGGACCTCGTGGGCTTTGTACGTTCCAAGACCGCAAATTGAAGGCTGCAATTCCTCTCTCGAGTCCACGATGTCGATACGACGCTCCTTCGTCATGTTTTCCGCGTTGGCAACGCTGGTGGTTACCAGCGGGTGCCATTCCAAAGCTCCGGTAGTCGTTGCTCCACCACGCCCGCTGAGCGATTCGGCGGCAGCGGCGGTCCGATGGATCGACCTCCGCGCGGTCGCAGTCACGGTTCGTGACTCGACTCAGCTCATCATCGATCGCGCGCCATTCGTGGCGTTCGTCGGGAATGCGCGCGTGCTTGGCGTCAGTGAGCTCACCGAAGGCACTCACCAGTTCGGCGCGCTGATGCTGTCGATGCTCCAAACTCTGTCCTCGGAGGGATTCCGCGGCCTTGCAGTTCAGGCGCCGATGGCGGAAGCGATGGAGCTCGATCGCTACGTGCGCACGGGCGTCGGCAATCCACGACAATGGCTCCGCAGCCTCGGCTCGCCGCACTGGAACACGCAGGAGCTACTGAACATGGTCGAGTGGATTCGTAACTACGATCGCGATCACACGGGCGCGGAGCAGATCGGCTTTTACGGCTTCGAGCTGCCGAACGCTGGTCACGCTGTCTCCGTGGTGACGACGCTCCCCGATAGCATTGCAGGCTCCTCGTTGAACGCGTGGCTCAAGCACGAGATACAGTGCGTTCCCACGGGCGAGAGCGCGGCGTGGGGACGTGATGGCCCGGCATCCGACAGCACGTTCTGGAATCGCTGTCGAGGTGAGACGGCAGCTGTTGTCGACTCGCTTGGCGCGCTGCGCGCGCGACTGGGCTCGCGCCCGAGCGCGCAAGCGAGCGTCGCTTTCGCGGAGCAGATGGCGCGTTTGACACAGCACGATGCGGACGTGGGATTGCGACGCCTGCCGCGCCATCAGACGGTCGCGGACCACATCATGTGGGTCGTGAGCAGCCTCGGCCCGGACGCGAAGCTGCTCGTGTGGGGACGCGACGTCGAGTCTGGCCGCCTAACGGGCGAGGGCGGCGTCGTGCAATCGGCCGTTCCGCTCGCGAGCACGCTCGGCGATCGATATCGCAATCTCGCCTTCACCGCCGGTCAGGGCGTCGTCAGGGCTCAGCCGATCAACGTTGGCCAGCGCGAGCCAGGCGGTGAGACCAACATGCGCTTGCGCGCTGCGCGTCCCGAGTCGTATGAGGATGTGCTCAACCATACGACGATGGACAACTTCCTGCTGGACCTCCGAACCATCGGCAGCGAGCCGGGGTCCGGCTGGCTCAAGGGCCCGCATCAGGCGCGACTCGTGAGCGGCATCTACTCTGAGAGCGCGCTTGGCATTTTCGAGACGACCCTGCAATTTCCGACGTACTACGACGGCTTGCTCTTTTCCAAGAACGCGACGCCGGCGACTCCGCTCAGGCGTTAGGCACCGGCCTTACCGATCCTATCATGTGCAGGAACATCAAGACATTGGCAAACTTCTCGCCGCCGGCAACGGACGACGAGATTCGCGCCTCGGCATTGCAATTCGTTCGGAAGCTCAGCGGCACAACGAAGCCGTCACGTTCGAACGAGGAACCGTTCAACCGTGCCGTCGAGGAAGTGACGGAGGCCGCCGAGCGGTTGATTCGCTCGTTGCACACCAACGCACCGGCGCGGAATCGCGAGGAAGAAGTACGCAAAGCGCGCGAGCGGGGACAGAAGCGACTCGCACGCGAGCGCACCCGGGCCTGAGTCAGTACGCCCCTGGGACAGACTGGACACTTCGGCCTGCTCGACTCAACTTGCGTTCATGCTCCGCTCTCCGCTGACGCGCGTCCGCAAGCTCTGTCTCGCGTTGCCTGAGGCGCACGAGGTGGAAGCATGGGGCGAGCCGACTTTTCGCGTGAAGAACAAGCTGTTCGCGATGTACGCCTCGTCTGGCAATCATCACGGCGCTGGCCGTCCGGCAATCTGGATGAAGGCGCCGCCAGGAAACCAAGACATCATGGTCCGCGCAAACCCGGATCGATTCTTCGTTCCGCCCTACGTCGGGCCGAGTGGCTGGATCGGCGTTAATCTGGATGGAGACATCGACTGGAAGGAGCTCGACATGTTGCTCCGTGATTCGTATCGACTCACGGCCCCAAAACGGCTCGCCGCGCGCGTGGAGGACGAATGAGCCCCGCCGACCATTCCGAAGGACCTTGGGCCGCAGCCTTCACGCCGCGCGCACCCAACGAGAAGCGGTACTGGCTCGTCAAATCCGAACCCGACGTCTTTTCCTTCGACGACCTTCGCGCCGCTCCGAAGCAGACGACGCAGTGGGACGGCGTGCGCAACTTCGCCGCGCGCAACTTTCTCCGCGACGGAATGAAGCGCGGGGATAGGGTCTTCTACTATCACTCGAGCTCGAATCCGCAGGCGATCGTCGGGATCGCGGAAGTCGCGCGCGAGGGCTACCCGGATCCGACAGCCACCGACAAGAAGCATCCCGCCTTCGACGCCAAGTCCGACCGGACGCACCCTACGTGGTACGCCGTCGATATCAAGGCGATCGCGCCGCTGAAGCGTCCCGTCACGCTTGCCGAGATCAAGGCAAACAAGGCGCTTGCCGACATGGCACTCGTACGCATCGGCCGGCTTTCCGTGACGCCGGTAACACCCAAAGAGTGGGAGACGATCGTCGCGATGGCCGAACGCTGATGGCCATTCGCGTCGTTAGGCTCGGCACCGCGCGCGTGCCCGATGAAGGTCCGCGGCTCGGCACGGTGCGTCGCCCGCCGCGGGGCGTCCGCAAGGAAGATTTCTCGACGGGTGATTGGTTCGATCTCTGGCTGCCCGATCTCGCACCGACAGCTCTCATCGTCAAGTGGGCGCTCGCCGAGGCGTGGACGCCCGCACGCTGGGAGAAGTTCGCGCGCGCATATCGGCGGGAAATGCGCGCACCTGAGCAGCAGCGGCTCATCGCCCTCCTCGCCGCGCTCTCGAAGCAGGCGAACTTCTCGATCGGCTGTTACTGCGAGGACGCCTCACACTGCCATCGGACGCTCCTCGCCGAGATGCTCGCCGACGCGGGCGCAGAGATGGAATCGGTCAGCGTACCGTAACTTGAACCATCGATGTGGCACCCGAGTGATCGGAGCGCGCAACGATGGTGGCGACTCCAGCGCGAAGGCCAGTGATCCGGCCGGTCGTCGCGTCAAGCGACACGTACACGCTGTCGCCCGGTCGGCCCAGACTCCAACTCGGCGAGCCGTACGATTGGTGACCGCCATCGCACCAACTGTCGCTGCCGTTAGGTGTGACCGACTGACCAACCGCGACGACGACGACGCCCGGTGTCACGACGACTGCCGCGCCGCCGCCGCTACACGTCGGATCGCCGACAATGACACAACCAGAAACAGCAAACAACAGCAGCGCTGCGGCAAGAACGCGTTGCATATCGCCTCTCCGTTGGCGTTTCCGGCCCGCCCAACGCGAGAGCGATGCCGCCGTGGATCGACGATTCGCATTCGCGCAACTACGCTTCACATCGGGGCTTGAGCTTTTTGCTCGCCTCCCCGCCGCTGCTGCCTGTGTCAGTTCGCGCGGTGAGAGGTGTGTCGAGTTGCAGCAGACGCCCTTACCGCGCTTTCCACATCGACCTCACCACGCCTAGCAGGAATACAACCGCCGCGACGGCACCCGTCGTGGCGATAAAGCGATCGCCACGCACGCGGCCGAGGTAGCCGATCACGCCCGCGCCAGCGGCCAGGACGCCGAAGACAATCTGCTGCGCCGCCGCATAGACGAGGTTTGCACTCTCGCGCAGCCCCTCCACCTTGACCTCGAGGTCGCCCCGATTCGCGCGCGCCACGAAGCGGCTCAAGCCCTCCGGCAGCGTCAGCACGGAAAGAGCCATGTCCTTCACGGCCGACCTAACGAGCGTCACCCAATCGTGATCGCGGCCAAGGACGAATTCTTCAAGATAGGGCTGAATCGTGCGCATCGGCGCCATCGACGGATCGAGCGTCGTGCACAAGCCGAGGAGAAGCAGGATCGTGCGCTCGAGCAGGACCCAGTCTTTCGGCACCTGGAACGTGCGCGTCAGCTCGCGAAACGACACATCCAGCTTTCGCAAATCGGCGAGCATCTCGGTCTTCGCCCGGATGTCGACCTGAACGTCCTTGAGGCTGAACGACTGGAGCGACACCTGTTCCAGGAATCGGCGCTGAAAGTACTCGATGACGCGCTCGGCGACGCCCTCCTCGTCAGCTGTGCGGCCGGCAAGCTCGGCGCGTGCGACGAATCCCATGCGGCGCAGCGCGCCGGTGATCCGCGACGCGTCACGCTTGATCACGCCGTCGAGGAACTGTGGAATCCCCTCCTTCATGTCGCGTGACAACAGACCGACCGCGCCGAAGTCGACGAAAACAATGCTTCCATCGTCGCGCACGAGAATGTTGCCAGGATGGGGATCGGCGTGATACACACCATCGACAAAAATCATCTGGCAATACGCGGTGAGTATGCGCTGCGCGAGCGCGGGGCGATTGATGCCACGACGCTCCAGCTCGGCCAGATCGGTGACCTTCGTCGCTTCGACCAGCTCCGTCGTCAACACCTTCTCCGTTGAGAAGTCTTTCATGACGACTGGGAAGTCGACCATCGGATCACTCTCGAAATGCGAGGCGATGAGCGCGACGTTGTCGGCCTCCTTCCGGAAATTGAGTTCGTCGCGAATCATTGCGCTGATCTCGCTGTGATACGACTCGATGCCGCGCACGCCGGTGAAGAACTGCACCAGGCCGAGGATCCGCCGAATCGCGGTCAGATCGAGCTGCGCGATCTCGTCGATATCCGCGTGTTGCACTTTGACGGCGACCCGACGTCCGTCCTGCAATCGGGCCTCGTGTACCTGGGCGAGCGACGCACTTGCCATCGGCTTGGGATTCCACGACGCAAAGAGCAAGTTCGGGCCGCGCCCGAATTCGAGCTCGATGCGCTCGACGATCTGCTCGACCGGCCGCGGTGGAATCGAGTCCTGTAAGCCCTCGAGCTCGCGCCGGAACTCTTCGGGCAGGAAGTTGGCGAGAATGCTGATGAGCTGCCCGACCTTGATGAACAGTCCGTCGAGCTCGATGATCGCGCGTTCGATGCGCCGCGCGTTGACCCGATGCCTTTCGAGGAGCCGGCGCTCGTACCCGTCAGCGCCGAGGAACGGACGCCGCAGCCGCAATACGAGGTAGCTCGCGAGCACGCGGACCGTAACACCGTAGGCCTTGGCGAGGCGGAAGCGCGGGCGGTCGTGAGCGAGTGTCACATCGCGAAAGCTCGCCGCCATCCGTTCATCGGTCCAGAGCGGCGTGCCTGCATGTGTTCCTGAAGGCGACAGCGCCTGTCCTCGAGGAGCACAAGCGACGAAGGCCGAAAGATCTGCTTTTCTCGGGAACAGATCCTTCGCTCGCCGACTTAGTCCACTGCTGCCTGGACCCCACCATCCCGCACTTCGGAGGTACTCATGCTCCGCTTCAGCTTCGTCGCGGTACCCGCGTTAGTTCTGTTCGTCGCTGCTTGTGGCGACTCCAACGCTCCACCCACAATAGCATCGCCGGCGGCGCCGTCGTTGTCCGATCGGTCGGCCGGAAATACGAACACGGCGAATGGCGACAAGGATGACGACGATGCGCACTCAGTGCGCATGCTCGATGACTGTGACCCGGCGTCATTCGACGCCGCACTTCAGGATCCGAACGCGTGTGTCGGCAAGGGCAAGACGAGGTTCGACAAGTTCATCGCGGAGTTGACGCGCTCGCAGGTTGCACAGAAGTGGCGCTTCCAGCCGAACCATATCGAGCTGGATCGCGGTGCAACGCTCACCGCGGTGAACAAGGGCGGCGAAGTGCACACCTTCACGCGCGTGGCCAAGTTCGGCGGAGGCGTCGTCCCGCTCCTCAACACGTTGTCGGGAAACCCAGACGTGGCTCCTGAGTGCACCACGCTCGAGGCCGACGACATGGTCGCGCCTGGCGGGACGTACACCGCAGAGCTCAACACGGACAAGCTCCAGCACTTCCAGTGCTGCATTCATCCTTGGATGCGCGCCGACGTGCGCTTGAAGCACGGCGACCACGGAAGCGAGTAGGTGATTGGTTCGCTAGTGATTGGTTGTTGGTAAAAGCAGGTAAACGGAAAGAG
>DATBBP010000451.1:0-1833 GCA_036270935.1 Gemmatimonadaceae bacterium | reverse complement strand
TGGCCGCTGGATCATTCGCGAGCGCGCAGCCGCCGAGGTTGAGCGTTCACTCACCCTGTCTCCCGCCGCCCGCTCGTGAAGTGCCTCCGGACCCGCTTCTGCTCTCTATCTCAGTTACAATCAACCAGTTCCCTTACACCGTGAGACACCGATTCGGTCATGATCGCCTGGTCGGCACTCGCGCGATAAGCGAAGAATAGCTAAACGTATCGATCGGTTATTCGCCGTGCCGCGACACAGCCTCGATCGCGCACCAAATGAGAGCACTGGGAGGAACCAGGGCCGTTCCGGAATACTAGATCGCTGCAGCGACACCTCTCGTACTGGCAAGGACGAACCGGCACTCTCGTTAGGCGTGACGGATGAACGCCGCGTCGCGAGACGAGCTCCGATCAGGTGAGGCCGCTTGACCGCGTGCCGCAGAAGAGTGCACGTTATCGACATGCAGTCCTCGCCCAGCCGAAGCACGGGTGAGACGTTGTGGCGTACACGGCCCACGCGCCTCGCAGCCTACACTCTCGCGGTGGCGTTTGTCTTGGTAGCCTTTGCCGGCACGGCCCTGTTGAAGCAACGGTGGCCGCAGGGGCCGAGCTTCATGTTCTTCGTGCCGGCAATCGCGCTCACCGCGTGGCGTGCTGGCCGACGAGCAACGGTGCTCGCGACAACGCTCTCGCTCCTCCTGATCGACTGGTTCTTTCTCCAGCCGCTAGGCTCGCTCAAGATCGTCGGTTCGACGAGCGTCCTCGACATCGTTGCATTCCTCATCCTGACGGCCACGATCATCTTCGCTACTGAAGCACTCCGTCGTGCGCATCAGCTTTCGGAGCGCCGCGCGCGCGAGCTGCAAGCGGTATCGACGCGCGCGTCGAAGCTGTTGAACGTGACGGCGGCGTTGTCGGAAGCGACCACCGCGGCCGAAGTCACGAGGGTGTTCTTGGAGCAGGGCTTGGCTGTCCTCGAAGCGCCGCGCGGCGTACTCGTGCGTGGAGACGGCACGCGGCACGACGTAGTTGGTGTTAAAGGATACTCACCCGAGCTCGAAGTGCGCGTGCGTGCGTTGACTGCGGACGCCGACGTTCCGGTTATGGTGGCGCTGCGCACCGGTGAGCCGATCTGGCTTGCCTCCGTCGAGGCATACCGTGAGCGTTTCGCCACGGCGTTCGCCGAGTTCGGCGCACTGAGCGAGACGCAAGCCCACGTCGCGCTGCGCTTGATGCACCAAGACGACGTTGTCGGCGCGATGTCGTTGAGTTTCCCTGCCCCCAGCGCCTTCGGTGTGACGGACCGCGCGTTCACGCTACTCCTGGCGCAAGCGACGGCCGCAGCGCTCCACCGAGCCTTCGTTTACGACGCGGAGCGCGAGCGGCGCCTCAACGCGGAAGTGCTCGCGCATGCCCGCGAGGAGGTGCTCGGCGTGGTCGCGCACGATCTCAGGAATCCGCTCAGCCTGATCAGCACCACCACGCAGTTCCTTATCGAAGAGGATCTCGATCGGCCGCGACGATCGGCCATGCTCGAGCGCTGTCTCAGGGCGGTCCGGCAAATGAACCGGCTGATTGCCGATTTGTTGGACACTGTACGTCTCCAAGCCGGGCGCCTTTCGCTCAACATGGAGGACGTCGCAGTCGCTGACGTGATTCAACAGATGCAAGACACGTTTCGCTCGTTGGCCGATGTTCAGAAGATCCGCTTCTGCACCGAATCGCCTAATGACTTGGCCAGTGTACGCGCTGATCCTTTGCGCCTAACGCAGGTGCTCGGTAACCTGATTGGCAATGCCCTGAAGTTCACTCCCGCCGGCGGTACGAGTACTCTGCGGGTTCAGCGCGAGGA
>DATBBP010000450.1:0-12643 GCA_036270935.1 Gemmatimonadaceae bacterium | reverse complement strand
GGCGACCGCGTCGAGTCCTCGCTCGATCGTCTTGACCTCGCCGATCGTGAGGACACCAGCGCCGTAGAGGGCCATCGCCCATGCCTTCGACAATTCGATGTCAAACGGCCAGAGACGAATGTCGACGCCGATCGAGTTGTTGAGTGCGTCGAATTGCGGCGCCGTTCCGGCTCCCGCGAAGCGGCCGCCCCAAAGCTTGTGCGACTTGGCTGCGGCACCCATGAAGGCGGCCGTCGTCATGCGACTGCTAGCTCCGGCGAAGACGATATCGCTTCGTCGAGCGGCTTTTTCCCGTTGACGGACGCGAGTGACGGTTCCTGCGGACCGTCAGCGCCGGCGGCATCTGCTACCGTCGCGGCTTGCGCGATCTCCTGATCCTTGAGCGCCCGAACACGAGCGGGGAGGGCGAAAAGCCGAATAAAGCCGGCGGCATCGCTCTGCTGATACACGTCATCCTCGCCAAATGTTACGAAACGCTCATCGTATAGCGCGTGCGCGCTCTCGCGCCCGACAACGGTCGCCGAACCCTTGTAGAGGCGAAGAGCAACGGTGCCCGACACTCGGCTCTGCGTTGCCGTCACGAACGCGTCGTAGGCCTCGCGCTCTGTGGTCCACCAGCGGCCTTCGTACACAAGATCAGCGTAACGAGGGGCAATGAGATCCTTGGCCGAAAGTGTGCGGCGATCGAGGACGAGTTGTTCCAGCTCGGAATGCGCACTGTAGAGGAGCGCGCCGCCCGGCGTCTCATAAACGCCGCGCGACTTCATTCCAACGAGACGATCCTCAACGAGATCAACGACGCCGACGCCATGTTTGCCACCGATGGCGTTGAGCGTCTCGATCAGCGCAACGGGATCGAGCCGTTCGTCGTTCACCGAAACTGGCGTCCCCTGCTCGAAACCGATGACGACTGTCTCGGGGAGATCGGGCGCGTCGAAAGGTGTCGTGGTGAGCTGCAGTAGATCGTCCGGCGGCGCGGCGTTCGGATCTTCGAGGATTCCACCCTCGTGCGAGAGATGCCAGAGGTTGGCATCCCGCGAGTAGATCTTCTCCTTGGTGGCTGCGACGGGAATGCCGCGCTCTGCCGCGTAGGCGATCGCGTCCTCCCGGCTGCGAATGTGCCACTCGCGCCAAGGAGCAATTACCGGAAGATCCGGCGCGAACGCGGCATAGGTCAGCTCGAAGCGAACCTGGTCATTGCCCTTCCCGGTGCAGCCGTGAGCGAGGGCGTCCGCGCCGACGCGTCGCGCGACCTCGACCTGGCGCCGAGCGATGAGCGGACGGGCCATCGAGGTGCCAAGCAGGTACTTGCGGTTATAGACGGCACCTGCCCGGAGCGTTGGGAAGATGAAGTCGCGAACGAATTCCTCGCGCAAATCTTCGACATAGCATTCGAGGGCGCCCGACGCGATTGCCTTGGCGCGAACGCCGGCCAACTCACGCTCGCCCTGACCGATATCGGCGGCCACGCAAATGACCTGAGCATCGTAGTGCTCTCGCAGCCACGGTACGATGATGGACGTGTCGAGGCCGCCGGAATAGGCGAGCACGATAGTGCGAGGCATGTCAGCTCCGTTGAGGCCAAGTTATGCAATCGACATGCATAATTAAGCGACTGGCGCGAGCCTCGTCAATATGGTGGTTTGCCCGTGCGTCGATGGGATATATGAGTTGGGGACGCGAACCTCACGCCCGCGGCTGGGGCCGGCGCCCAGCCACCGTCCGCAGCCGCTGCGTCAGCTCGATTCGAGCCTGCGATGATCGGCAGACAATAAGGATGGTGTTTTCGCCGCCGATCGTGCCGATGATTTCGGGCCAGCCCTGAGCGTCGATCGCTTCGGCGATGGGCTGAGCGCCTCCCGGAAGCGTGTGAAGAACGAGAAGCTCACTCACGCCGTCCACCGCATCGAAAAGTTGTGGTAAAAGGGCCTCCAGAGATGGTTTGTCCTCGTCTCCACCCAACGCCTCCGGCCGCATATAGCGGACGCCGCCCTCCATAGGCGCGCGAACGAGCCCCAGTTCGCGGAGATCACGAGAAAGGGTGGCTTGGGTGACCTTCCATCCGCGACCCTCGAGCAACCGGCGAAGCTCCTCCTGGCTGGCGATCGCATGGCTCCCGACAAGCTGGAGGATGGCCTCCTGCCGCTCCGATTTTTTCATACTGGGTTCGCGTTCCACGGCCGATAGGATAGCACGTTCGACGCATGCTCGACAGCGCCGAGTGACGAATGGCATTGACTCGCCCGTGCCGCATTATTATGCATTCCGGGTGAATAAAATGCCTGTCGGAGTGCTCGGAGCGAGCGGCTATGCCGGTCGCGAGCTCTGCGCACTCATTCTCGATCATCCTGAGCTCGAGCTCAGCTTCGCCACCGCAAACGATCAGCGGGGCGCGGCCGCGCGCATCGGTCGACATCAGGTCCGCTTCTCCGCGACCGAAGCGGCACCGCTTGCCGATGCTGCGCTTGTGTTCAGCGCGCTACCACATGGTACCTCCAAGGACTGGATCACTCGAGCGCGCGAAGCGGGTGCGCGCGCTGTCGATCTCTCCGCCGATTTGCGGCCGGGTAATGGATGCGAAGGCATTCCATACGGTCTCACGGAACTGACGCGCGAGTCCGTTCGTGAGGCCCTTCTCGTCAGCAATCCCGGCTGCTATCCGACGGCAATCCTCACCGCGCTCGCACCGCTTTTTGAGCAAAACCTCATTGCGGAGGATTCGACGATCGTCGTCGACGCCGCGAGCGGCGTGACCGGCGCCGGCAACTCGCCGAAGCGCGAGCTGTTGTTTGGCGAAGTCTCGCAGGACTATCGCGCGTACGGATTCGCGAATGGCTCGGGCAACGTCCATCGACACCTCAACGAGATGCGGGCGATGACCAATGCGCTCGGCTGCCCCGCGGATCTCGTTTTTACGCCGCATTTGCTACCCGTCGCTCGCGGGATTCTCGCGACGATTACGGTCACACTGCGTGCGCCCTTGACCGGAAACGTCCTCGACCCGTGGCGCGGCGCCTACGAGGGCGAGCCGTTCATCGAGATCACGTCCGAGCCGCCGGCGCTGCGCGACGTCGTCCATCGGAATGTCGTTCGCATTTCAGCGATGCCGCTCGCGGGTACGCGGCGGCCGACGCTGCTTGTGCTCTCCGCGATCGACAACCTCGTGAAGGGCGCGGCCGGACAGGCGGTGCAGAATGCGAACCTCATGCTCGGCCTCGACGAGGTCGCTGGGCTTCCCGCATGACGAAAGGAACGCGAGTCATCAAGATCGGTGGTCGCCCGCAGAGCGACCCAGCGCTTCCGACGAGCATCGCGCAGCTCTGGAGTGCTGGATCGTCTCGGGTGGTGATCGTGCACGGCGGCGGCGACGAAGTCACGACACTCCAAAGTGCCTTGGGACTCGAGGCGCAATTCGTCGGCGGCCGTCGCGTCACGAGCGCCGAAGATATCGACGTCGTGCGCATGGCCCTGTCAGGAAGCGCCAACAAGCGGCTTGTCGCCGCGCTCGTGAGCAACGGTGTGCGCGCACTCGGTCTGTCTGGTGAAGACGCGTCGCTGCTCACCGCCACGCCCGTGGACCCAGCGCGCCTCGGCTACGTCGGCGCACCACATCGGGCGAATGTCGAGTTGCTCTGGCACCTGCTCGACGCTGGCTACATGCCAGTCATTTCACCAGTGAGCCGCAACGCGTGTTTCGGCGCAACAGGCCCGAATGCGTTAGGCAACGCCGCGGCTCTCAACGTCAACGGAGACGATGCCGCTGCGGCGTTGGCGGTGGCGCTCGCGGCCAATGAGCTTTTGCTCGTCGCCGATGTTCCCGGTGTCATGTCCGACGGCGCAGTCATTCCGCAACTGCACGCTCCTGTTGCACGACGTCTCATCGCGGCGGGCACGGCCGCTGGCGGCATGCGCGCAAAGCTCGAGGCGGCACTCTGGGCGATCGATGGCGGCGTCGAGCGCGTCCGCATCGGAGACATCGCGGCGATCACCGATTCCGCACGAGGTACGTTGCTGCTCGACTAGCCAGCGGCAACGTTCAGCTTCATCGCAGCAGCAGCTTGAACTCTCGGAGAGCACATGACGGCACACGCACCTGATCTCACGCTCAACGCACCGCGACCTGCAGCACCGGCGACCGCTCCCACTGTGGCACCGGAGCTACCGGTCACTCGTGTGCCGGCAGTGGATGGGGGCGCGACCTCGCGCGCGTCGAGTGACGCCGTCTTGAACACGTACAAACGCGCGCCGGGTGAATTCGTGCGTGGAGAGGGCGTATATCTGTATGACACCGAGGGCAAGCAGTATCTCGATTTCGTGAGCGGCATCGCGGTGAACGCGCTCGGCTACAGCGACCCCGGTCTCGTTGCGGCGCTCCATGCGGCGGCCGACGGACTGGTGCACCTCTCGAACCTGTTTGACACGTCGCCAGCTCCTCGCCTGGCGGCGACGCTCGTCGAGCGATCGTTCGCCGACAAAGTCTTCTTTTGCAATTCAGGTGCTGAAGCGAACGAAGGCGCGTTCAAGTTCGCGCGGCGTTGGGCGCGGACCGTCGGTGAAGTGAAGCACGAAATCGTCGCGTTGCGCGGTTCGTTTCACGGACGTCTGTTCGCGACGCTCGCCGCGACTGATCGGCCAAGCTATCGCATTCCGTTCCGACCGCTCGCCGCCGGCATCTCGATTTCGGAGCGGAATCTGGAAGATCTCGCGGCGGCGCTCGACGCCGAGACGGTTGCCGCGCTCATTCTCGAGCCGGTGCAGGGTGAAGGTGGCGTCCGCGTGCTCGACGGCGGTTTCATCCGCGAGCTGCGCGCGCTCACGAAGGAGCGGCGCATCGCGCTCATCTTCGACGAAATCCAATGTGGGTTGGGCCGGACAGGAACGCTGTTCGCGTACGAGCGCCTGGGGATCGAGCCAGACATTCTCACGCTAGCGAAGCCGATTGCGGGCGGCCTGCCCATGGGGGCCGTGCTGGTGACGGACGAGATCGCGCAGACGATCAAACAGGGAGACCACGGCACGACGTTTGGCGGCGGCCCGTTTGTCTCCTCCGTCGCGCTGCACGTCCTGAACCGGCTCTCCGACCCTTCCCTGCTCGCGTCGGTTCGCGAGAATGGCGTGTGGATCGGGCGGCAGCTGGAAGAGATCGCCCGACGGACCGGCCGCGTGCGCGCCGTTCGCGGCGTCGGTTATATGTGGGGCATCGATATCATGGGGACGGCATCGCAGGTTGTCGACGCGGCGCGCGAAGCTGGACTTCTGACCTGCACCGCAGGCGAATGCACCGTGCGGCTGTTGCCGCCGCTGGTGACGACGCGCGACGAGCTCGCGCTCGGCCTGGACATCCTGGAGCAGGTCTTGTGACGACGCACAATGAGCATTTGCTCATTCGTCCCGCCCGCGAGGTGGAGGCGGCGGAGATCTCGCGGCTGAACAACATCTTCGCTGCCGAGCATTTGATGCTGCGGCGCACGCCCGAACAAGTCGCTCTCACGATCGACGACTTTCTCGTGGCGGTCGATTCGCGCGGCCGAATCATGGCGTGCGGCGCGCTCAAGGAGTACTCGCCCTCGGTGGCCGAAGTGGCGGCTATCGCCGTGGCGCGGGAAGCGCAGGGTAACGGGCTCGGGAGAGATATCGTTGCAGCTGTCGAGACGCTTGCGATGAAGCGCGGAGTCATGCACGTGTTCGCGCTCACTTTGCAGCCCGCCTTCTTCGAGGCAATCGGCTACCAACGAGTGGACCGGGCGCGATATCCCGAGAAGATTCGCCGCGACTGTCTCGGCTGCGCGCGCCGGTTCGCGTGCAACGAGATCTGCTTCGCCAAAATCCTCCGCGTCGGCGCCGCGCTCGCAGCCTGAGCCGCTGTCCGCGGTCGTGCTCCACTGACGATGACGAGCAGCGACAATCGTGCGTCGGCGCACCATATTAGATCGCGCGTACGGCAGTCGGGCGCTCGCGCAGCCGTCGTGCAACTTCACTCGTCACACAACAAGATCGGAGCTGAGAGAGATTGATGCTGCTCGTGAGGTGCGACTCGAGTCGTGTTAGGCATTCGTTGACGCTTCGCTGGCTAGTTGCCTCGGCGACGACAGTGCTGACGATGCTCTTCGGCGTGCTTATGCCGAGCATCGCCTGCGCACAACAAGCCGACTCGAAACCGCTGCTGGTCGTGCTCTTCACGATCGACCAAATGCGTCCAGATTACCTCTCACGGTTTGACAAGCAGCTCACCGGCGGTCTGGCGCGGCTCTATCATTCAGGAGCTGCGTTCGAGAATGCTTATCAGGATCACGCGATCACCGAGACAGCGCCCGGGCATTCGGTGACGCTCTCGGGGCGCTTCCCTCGCAGCACCGGAATCACAACCAACAGCGCCGGTGTGCAGGACGATCGCGCACCACTGCTGGGTGGTGGTGGTCCGGGGGCGTCGCCTTTTCGCTTCCGCGGAACGACGCTGATCGATTGGCTCCGCGTGGCTGACCAACGCTCGCATGCGCTCTCGATCTCGCGTAAGGACCGCGGCGCCATTCTGCCGCTCGGCCGTGCCCACGAGCAAGTGTTCTGGTACGCGCCGGACCATTTCACGACCAGCAGCTATTACCACGATACGATGCCGTCGTGGATCGAGCGCTTCAACGCGCGCCGACTCCCAGAGCGCTACGCAGGACAGCGGTGGACGCTGCTACTTCCCGCGAGCGCCTATCCAGAGCCGGATAGCGTACCGCTCGAGAACCAAGGTCGCGGTATCGTATTTCCCCATCCATTCCCGAGCGACTCCGAAGCCGCTGCGCGATCGCTTCCGGCTTACCCAATGATGGACGACGTCACTTTGCAGGCAGCGCTCGCCGGCGTCGAGGCCTTGGAGCTCGGGCGCGGGCCGCAGACGGACGTCCTCGCGATCTCCCTGTCGACCACGGACGCCGTCGGTCATGCATTCGGCCCGGACTCGCGCGAGATTCACGACCAGATCCTCCGTCTCGATCGCTATCTCGGCGCCTTTCTCGATTCGCTCTTCAAGCTCCGTGACTCGACGCGAATCGTCATCGCGCTCACGGCGGATCATGGCATTCAACCCTTCCCGGCGCTTCACGCCGCTCGCACGAAAGGCGCAGTCGCTCGTTACGCAGATCTCGATCCGCTGTACACGGAGACGATGACGCAGCTCCGGAAGCGAGGGCTCGACACGTCCGACTTCGACGTCTCGGAGGGGATGGTGACGGTTGATCGGACCGCATTCGCCAAGGCACACGTCGACGCGGACTCGGTGTTGCGTCAATTCGCGGATCGCGCGCGCAAGGTGCCAGGCATCGGACGAGTAGATTTCGTACGGTCGCTCGCTCAAGCAGACACCGTGCACGACGCGGTCGCGCGGCGTTGGCTGCACATGCTCTCACCAGAGCTCCCCGTGGAGCTGGTCATCAGTCTCGAGCCGTTTGCGTACTGGGCCGGAACACCGATCGCCACGCACGGTACGCCGAACGATGAGGACGCGCACGTCCCACTACTCTTTTGGGGCAGCGCCATACGGCCGGGGCACTATGACGAGTTCGCGCGAGTCGTCGACCTCGCGCCGACACTCGCCAAAATTGTCGGCGTCCCACCGCTCGAACGGCTCGACGGTCACGTCTTGACGCGGGCTTTGCGATGAAGGAGGCGACCGTACCGCGCAATTCGAGTTGAGCGGATTGCACCATGGCTCGATCTCGCCGCGGAACGCCACTCTCCGGGCTTCGTCACGCGTTCGACGAGGCGCGATACGGCAACGGGCGAACGCTAAACCTGCGAGATGGTCTCCCGACGCCGGCAGAAGCAGTCGCACGAGGCGAAGCGTGGCTGCGTCAGCAGCAGGTTGAGCTCTCGAGACGCGACGGCGACGCTGAGGTTCTGATCATTACGGGACGAGGCAAGAACAGTCCGGGTGGCGTGTCCGTCGTTAGGAGCGCAATCGAGGGACTGATCCATCGGCTCAAGCAGCGCGGCGTGGTCGCTTCGCATCGCGAGCATACGCCAGGCTCTTTCGTCGTCACGCTGGCGCCGGTCCAAGCGCTTTGGAGCGCGCCAATGCGTGCCCCCGAGATCGCGCCGCCGCAACACGATCCCCCTTCGCTCGAGGCACTGGATCGAGAGACGCGCGAGTTGCTGCGGCAGCTGGCTGAGCGTTCGCTCGAACAGTTAGGCGTTCGCGGCGATCGAGATCGATTCATCGATGCCGAAATGATCCGGCACTTCAGCGCGCTCGCCGCCACGATCGCGGCGGATCATCAGAGAGAGGATCGGCTCCGGGCGGCAATTCGGAGAGCGCTCGAGGAATATGATTGATCTTCAGGGTTCTTCCACGTCTGGCGACGCGTCGTCGCGTGAGTGGAATGCGGCGGCGTACCACGCCGTCTCCGATCCGCAGTTTGCCTGGGGACTTCGTGTTCTCGACCGTGTCCAGCTTGCCGGCGATGAGAATGCACTCGACGCGGGTTGCGGCTCGGGTCGACTGACGAAAGAGCTCGCGTCGAGAATTCCAGCCGGATCCGTGGTCGCATGTGACCTCTCGGTCAACATGGCTCGCGCCGCCGCGCACACGTTACGCGGCGTTCGCACGACGCCGGTTGTCTGCGCCGACCTCGCGGCCTTGCCTTTTTCTAGCCGAGCGTTCGATCTGATCTTCAGTACGGCGACCTTTCACTGGATTCAGGATCACGATCGGCTGTTCGCTGAGCTCCGCGCCGCGCTACGCGACGGCGGCCGCATGGAAGCCCAATGTGGTGGCGGACCGAACTTGGCAGTCATTCATGCCCGAGCTGGCGCGCTCGCCGCTGAGCCCACATTTCAAGCATGCTTCTCGGCCTGGCGAGAGCCGTGGCGCTTCGCGACATCTGAGGACACCGAACGCCGCCTCCTGCAAGCCGGGTTTCGCAGCGCGCATTGCTGGCTCGAGCACGCGCCCACCAGATTTCCCGATGCCGACCGATTTCGAGCCTTCATTGAAGCAGTCGTGTTACGGCCGTACCTCGCGAAGCTTTCGACGGCTGATCTACGAGAACGATTCGTGGACGCCCTCGTCGCCCAAGCGAAAGAAGACGACCCGTCGTTCACCCTCGATTACTGGCGGCTGAACATCAGTGCGGCCACGATCTGAATGCACTTCGGCGCGACCTCACAATCTCACTAATCGCTGCGACTCATCCTCAATGAGCAAACTTCCACTTGCGTCTCTCGTGGCCATTCTGGCGATCACCGCGTCGTCTGGCCTTGCGGCACAACAGAACCTGGTCGGGTATGCGCCAGCGACCGCCGCCCGCGAGCGGCAAATAGAATCCGACGCGATCCAGCGACCGAGTCCAACGAGTGCGGCGGCACACTCCCGCGCATTGTCGCGCGACGTTCATGTGGCCGGCACTCCAGCGCAGGCGCGTACGCGCGACTACGTGATTTCACAGATGAAATCGTGGGGCCTCGAGACGGAGGTTCGGAGCTACGATATCTGGATGCCCCACCCGACCGACGTTCGCGTGTGGCGCGTGGCGCCTGACACTCTCCGTTTGAATCTCGCCGAGCCGGCCATACCTAACGATGCAGCATCGTCACTGGCACAGTACCCCACGGTAAACGGCTACAGCGGCCAGGGCGATGTCACCGGCGAAGTCGTGTACGTCAATTACGGACTGATCGAGGACTACGCGCAGCTCGACTCGCTCGGCGTCTCCGTCAAAGGCAAGATCGCCATCGCTCGGTACGGCCGATCGTTCCGCGGCATCAAAGCGCGTGAAGCCGAACGCCACGGCGCGGCAGCGTTGATCATCTACAGCGACCCACAAGACGACGGGTTCGTACGCGGAGATGTCTATCCTGAAGGGCCCATGCGTCCATCGGGCGGGGTGCAGCGCGGCAGTGTCTTGAACACCGACGGTGACCCTTCCACGCCATCCTACCCGAGCAATCGAAACGCGCCGCGGCTGCCCGAGACCAAGATGGACATTCCGCACATTCCCGTCGTCCCGATGAGCTACGGCAACGCGGCCGAGCTGCTGAGGAATGTGCGTGGAGCGAGTGTGCCGCAGGTGTGGCAAGGCGGTCTCCCGTTCCGCTATCACATCGGCCCGGGCCCCGTGAAGGCGAGAGTCGCTGTCCACGATGACCGCGCTACGCGCGCGCTGAAGCCGATTTACGACACGTTCGGAATCATCCGCGGCAGTGAGCTTCCGGACGAGCTGGTCATCGTCGGCGGGCATCGCGACGCGTGGGGCCCCGGTACGGCTGACAACGTCAGCGGAACCGTCAGCGTCCTCGAAGCGGCGCGTGCCGTCGCTGAGCAGGTGAAGAACGGGATGCGACCGAAGCGAACGATTGTCTTCGCCACGTGGGATGCCGAAGAATGGGGTTTGATCGGCTCTGTCGAGTACGTCGAGGACGACTCCCTCCGCCTAACGAAGAATGCCGTCGCCTATTTCAACCAGGACGTCGCCGCGCAGGGCCCACGCTTCAATGGAGGCGGCTCGCCCTCGCTCCGCCCAACGATCCGCTCCGTCGCGAGCGAGGTACCCGATCCAAATGGTCATGGCAGCGTATACTCGGAGTGGCGACGCGCCTCTGCGGTCGCTGATTCACTCGAGCCAGCGATGGGCGATCCAGGCGGCGGATCGGATTTCGCTCCGTTCTACAATCACCTCGGGATTCCTATCGCCGAGTGGGGTTTTGGCGGCGCAGGGGGCGTATACCATTCGCAGTACGACGACTTCAACTGGATGTCGAAATTCGGCGATCCCGGCTTTTTGTATCACGCGACCGCCGCGCGCATTGCCGCGGGGATGGTGCTACGCGTCGCCAACGCGGACGTGCTGCCGTACGACTACGTCGAGTTCGCGCGCACGATGCGGCGCTATATCACGAACATCGATCGAGCATTTGCTCAACATCGATGGGATGCAGCGTCACCAACCGCCGGTCTGCGTGTCGCGATCGACCACATGGAGGAGATGGCCGTCGGCTTCTCGAGCGCCCGCGACACGGCGTTGGCTACGGGAACGGCTGGGCAGGGCGCGCTCGAGGAGACGAATCGCGCACTGATGCGAGTCGAGCGCGCATTGACACGGGCGGAAGGACTGCGTGGCCGACCCTGGTTTCGCAACCTCATCTACGTCGCGGACGAGGACAACGGCTACGCGAACATGGCCCTGCCAACTGTCAATGAAGCGATCCGCCGTAATGATTCGACGCTTGCAAAGCGCGAGATTGCCGATCTCGCCGCGCGGTTCGATGAGGCGACGCGCGCGCTCGCGGACGCGCGTCGAGCAATCAGTGCTGCGTCATCCAACGGCCAACAAGAACGCCGAGCGCCAAGATGACAAGAGCGATCATCGAGGCCAGGAGACCGAACGTTAGAATTTGTATAACAGTACGGTCTCCTGCCTGCCGCGGCGTTGTGTCGTCGCGCGGGCGCCCATCCGAGAGACGTGCTACCGGGAGCGCCACGGCCCGCTCGGCGAATCGAGCATTGGCGTCGCGTTCGTCATCTACTCGCCGCGCCGGCGGTGCGCGACGCGACGCGACTGTCTCGACGACCTCGACCCCCGTTGCAACGATTGTCGACGACATCTCGACTGGCGACGATGGAGTCGGCGGCTCGCCTTTCTCGGCCGGTGCCGGAGCGTCGGTCGCGCGCGGCTGCTCCGCGCTCGGCGCAATCGGAGCTTCGACGTCAGTCGAGGTCCGGCTGAGACGCGTTGGCAAACGCCGCCTCGCGACGTAGGTGCGAGGTAGCTGTCTGCCCTCCGCATCGCGCGCAGTTGGTAGCCCGACGCCGGTCAGTCGCGCCACGCCATGAGCCGGCGAGTAGCGACGGCCGGAGTGCGGTGGGTGAGCCGACGGGGCTGTCTCGATCTCACGCCGCGGGACTCGCGGTGTCTGCGCGCTCTCGTCGACTGAGAATTGAGGTGGCCCGTTAGGCACAGTCTGTTCCGCCCGCGGCGCACTCGCGGCGCTCGCTTGGGGAGAGACCAGATCGATTGGGCTGCGCGAAGTGAGGGGAAGCGACAATGACGTTTCGGTGACAATCGTCTCGTCGAGAATCGGATGCGTGGCGCGCGGCGGCTCGATCTCCGCCACTCGAGCGCGTGCATGCATCGCGTCAACGTCGGCTGCGGCTCCGCTGCAAACGCAGCCCAGCGTGGGAGCAACGTCGATGAGCGCCGGCTTTCCGGCGAGAAGATGCTGCGCCAACTCGACTGGCAGTTCGTCGCCGAACAACTCGACCAGAGACCGCGCCGCGACGGCACCATTACCTTCCGCCGACCAGAGCATCTCTGTCGTAGGAAGCCCGCCAGGCTGCGAACGATACCGACGACGATCCGGTGGAATCACGGAATCGAAGTAATCGGGCTGCTGTTCGATTGCGATCTGATGATCGGCGAAAATCGCATGCAAGTCCTCCGGTGTGATTCGCGCATCAATCGAATCGTCCGACGCGAAGGGACAGTGGCCCACATACGTGATGCGCAACCTTCGCGGCGCGTGCATTGCTCGCAGATAACGCGCGACCGCGACCGGCGGTGCAACAAGCGAGAGAAGAAAAGGTCGCAAGTCTGTGCCGACGGCAAGCAGTCGGTTCGCAACGCGTGGACAGCTACACTGAATTGCGGGGAGCTGTCCATGG
>DATBBP010000449.1:0-6280 GCA_036270935.1 Gemmatimonadaceae bacterium | reverse complement strand
GACTGCGCGAACAGGGGCCAGCCGCCGATGAATGCCCAGCCCTGAATGTCGGGGTATGCGTTGTCGACGCGAACGACTTCGGCGGCCGCATCCTGCGCCGTCTCGACGTTATTGAACACACCGAGGACCTGCATTCCAGGATGCTTTGCCGCTTCCTCCTTTGCGCCTTGCACACGCCGCTGCAGATTGGGTGCATTCTGATTGCCGGCGAGGATCGCGACCTTGCCCTTGCCGTTCATCAGGGTCGCAAGCTCGGCCATAGTCTGTTGCCCGGTTTTCACATCGTCGACGCCGTAGTATGCGAACCGCTTCGACTGTGGCGCATCGCTGTCGAACGTCATCACCTGGACGCCGCGATCGACCGCGTCGTTGATGACGCCGGTGACCTTCCCGGCGTCGGAGCAGGAAATCAGAATCGCGTCCACGCCATCGTTCACGGCTTGCTGAATGCGCTGCGCTTGCACTTGCGCGTCCTCGTCAGGCGGTGTGAGCCACAAGACCTCGATCTTCATGTGATTCTTCTCGCCGAGCTCCTTTGCCGCCGCCTCAGCGCCTGTCCGAGCCTTGAGAAAGACCGGGTTCGTCGAGCTCTTCGCGATCATCGCGATACGTAGCGTGCTGTCGTTATGTGCCGCCGGGACTGACGCTCGAGCTGATTGCGCCTTGGCCGTGTCCGACGTCTTCTCGCTTCGACCGCACGCCAGTGCGGCGCTTGCGAGCAGCGTTATCAAACTTGCAGTTCGAAGGTGCATTAGGGTCCTCTGTGAATTTCGTTTTTCGATTGCACTGGTGGCCAGTCGGTAGTTGCAACAATAGGAACGCCTCATACGCTCTTTCGTCAGTGGCGTCAGCGCCGTGTCAGCGGTTTCAGCGGCCACTCTTGTACGAGGAGTAACTCGTTAGTGGCTTCATGTGGCAGTAGCCGAGCGACTCAACCGTCGTGCCGTAACGTTCGCGCTCCAGCGATCGACCACGACGGCAACGATAATCGCACATCCGATGACGATCCACTCGTAGTTCTGATCGAAATGCAGCGTGCGAATCGACTGGCGAATCAACACGATCAGCAACGCGCCGAGCGTTGCGCCGATCGCGCTGCCCTTCCCTCCAATGAGGCTTGCACCGCCGACGACCGCGGACGCGATGACGTATAGCTCGTAGCCTTGCCCGTCTCCTGATGACGCCGAACCGTAAAAGCTCGCGCCGAGGAAAGCGGCGAGGCCCGCCGTCAGCCCGGAGACGGCGAACACGCCCAGCTGAATCCTCCCCAGCGCGAGACCAGCGAAACGGCTCGCCTCGATGTTGCCGCCAAAGGCAAAGATGTGGCGGCCCATCACCGTGCGGGTGAGATAGAACCAGCCGAGAATGGTCAGAACAATCATGACCAGCATCGGCACGGGGTAGAGACCACCGTGCAGCCCGAGCGACGCTTTCGTGACTGAGGTCAGCTGAAAAGGTACGAGAATACTCACGGCCTTCGTCGCGACAAACGCCACGCCGCGCAAGACCCACATCGTCCCGAGGGTGATGATGAAGGGGTGGACCCGAAGACCAACCACGAGCAGTCCGTTGAGCAGGCCGCACAGCAGGCCAACGCCGACGCTCGAGCTGAGCGCGACGACGACCACGGTGAACGTGCTCGCGGGCCCCAGGGCGCGCAGGGCAAGCGCCATGCTCACGCCGGCGAGCGCGTAGATCGATCCCACCGACAGATCGATACCGCCTGAAATGATGACGATCGTCGCGCCAATCGCCATGATCGCGAAAAAGCTCGCGTCAGTCGCGACCTGAATGAGCGTGTTCGAGTTGAGGAAGTTGTTAACGGTCTCACCGGTCAGCCGGTCCGCGTGGCCGCCGGCGAGTGCCGTCAGCGCGATCACTAGCAGCAAGACCACCATGATGAGTCCCGTCTCCTGCGACTCCAGGAAACGGCGCGTCAGAGTGCCGGCGGACGTCATGCGCGATAGCCCTCACGGAACCGGGCATAGGGCGCATCGTAGGCACGGTGCGCATCCGTCGATGGTGTCTCGCTTGGCCGCCGCTCGATCGTTGCGCGCGCCGCGGCCTCTACATCGGAGTACACGCCGATGCCCACTGCGGCAAGCAGCGCGGCGCCGTACGCCGGTCCCTCCTCGCGATTGACGGTCGTCACGGGTACGCCGAGTACCTCCGCCTGAAGTTGGCGCACGAACACACTGCGGGCTCCGCCACCGGTGAGGAGTAGCGCGTTGGCTCCGAGACCTAACGACTGCAGCACGGAAAGCGAATCACGCAGGGCAAAGCAGATGCCTTCCAGCACTGCTCTGGTGAGATGCGCGCGCGTGTGCGCGAGGCTCAATCCCAGAAACGCACCTCGGGCAAGCGCATTACGATGTGGGGTGCGTTCGCCCTGGAGATACGGCAGGAACGTCACGCCATCGGCGCCGCGAGGAACGACCGCTGCTTCATCGTTCAGGCGTTGATTGATCTGTGGGTCGCCCGCCAGGTCACGCGCGAACTGATCGCGATACCAGGCGAATGCGCCGCCGGCGCTCAGCACCACGCCCATGAGGTACCACGTGTTCGGAGCGACGTGACAGAACGTATGAGCGCGCAACCCCGGATCGACTCGCGGTCGATCGGTCGGCGCGAGCAGTGTGCCCGACGTCCCCCAGCTCGCCACCATGTCGCCTGGCGCAATCACGCCGACGCCCGCCGCGCCGCACGCGTTGTCCGCACCGCCGCCAACGACCGGCGTCCCGACGGCCAATCCAGACGCGGCGCCTCCTTCCGTGCTCACACAACCGAGGACTTCCGACGATCCGCCAACACGCGGTACGATGGACTCACTCAGCCCCACCGCGCGCAGCAGCTCCGAGCTCCATCGCAATCGCGCGGTGTCGTACATCAATGTCGCCGACGCATCGGACGGTTCCGTCGCCAGTTCGCCCGTGAGCCGGTAGCGAATGTAGTCCTTGGCGAGGAGTACCGTGGCCAACCGCGCGAACGCCTGCGGCTCGTGATTGCGCAACCACAGGACTTTAGGAAGCGTGAAACCCTCGAGCGCTGGATTCGCGGCGAGGTCGCGCAGCCGGTCTTCGCCTCCGACGCGCTGCTCGATCTCGCGACACTCCGCCGTCGTCCGTCCGTCGCACCAGAGCAGCGCGGGACGAATCACCTCGCCCTTCGCATCGAGAAAGACCGACGAATGCATCTGGCCAGAGATGCCAACGGCAGCGATTCGTGCCGTCGGCCTGGTCTCGCGAACGCCACGGATCGATGCCACACTCGCGCGCCACCAGGCATCGGGATCTTGCTCTGCCCAACCTGGACGAGGCGTCGATATCGTGAGCGGCGTCGTTGTCGACGCGACGACGTCGCCATCCATCGCGACGAGCAACGCCTTCACTCCACTCGTGCCGACGTCGAGTCCCAGCAGATGCCCGTCCACCACTACCGCACACCCATGAGCAGTTCCATCGTGAGCTGGTCGAGGCGCTCGTACGCGTAGCCGCGCGCGCGCAACGCCTCGAGATCGAACTGCTCGGCGCGAATCGTACGCGCTTCGGCGTCGCTGTAGCGCATCCGCTGTCCCAACGTCGCGCCGCGCGACTTTAGCTCGCCGAGCAAGCCCTGAATCTCTCCGTCCGCGTTGAACCGCGCGACCTTTTCCTTGAGGATGAGATAAGTGCGCATGCTGCCGGCGGCGAAGTCCCACACGCCTTGCTCGTCCTCGGTGCGGTACGCGTGGCTGTCGAAGTGCCTCATCCCGGACCACCGCGCATCCTCGAGCAACTTCACGAGAAAAAAGGCGCCCTTGATGTCTTCGCTGCCAAAACGGAGATCCTGATCGAACCGGCCGGGCTTCTGCGCATTCAGATCGATGTGGAAGAGCTTTCCTTCTTCGAGCGCTTGCGCGACACCGTGCGTGAAATCGAGACCTGCCATCTGGTCGTGCGCGATCTCGGGATTGAGACCCACCATCTCCTGGTGATCGAGCGTGTAGATGAAGGCCAGCATGTGGCCGATCGTCGGGAGAAAGATGTCGCCGCGCGGCTCGTTAGGCTTCGGCTCGAGCGCAAAGCGAAGATCATACTTCCTCGCCTGCACGTACCCGCACAGGAAGTTGATCGCGTCGCGGAACCATTTCGTCGCTTCCTGCACGTCTTTGGCGACGTTCGTCTCCGTCCCTTCTCGTCCGCCCCAGAAGACATAGATCTTGGCGCCGAGCTCCACGCCAAGGTCGATCGCATTCATCGTCTTCTGCAACGCGTAGCGGCGCACCTTCGCGTCGTTGCTCGTGAACGCGCCGTCGCGGAAGACAGGATCGCCGAAGAGATTGGTCGTTGCCATCGGAACGCACATACCGTTGTCCGCCAACGCACGCTTGAACTCGGCGACGATGCGATCGCGCTCCGAGGGCGACGCATCTCGCGGGACGAGATCGTTGTCGTGCAGGTTCACCCCGTATGCACCGAGCTTGGCGAGCTGCTCGACAATCCGCGTCGGCGTCAGCGTGGCACGTACGGGATCGCCGAACGGATCTCGGCCGACGTTCCCGACCGTCCACAGTCCGAATGTGAAGTGGTGTTCGGGGCGAGGCGTGTATGGGTCGGTGGCGGTCATTGCTCGGTGAAGGTAGTGCGGCGCTGGCAGTTTAACACCAGTGCCTAGACGCCACTAAACGCGCTGAAACCGCCGTCGACCGGGATCACGGTGCCGGTGACGAATGACGCCGCATCGCTGCACAGCCAATGCACTGCACCGAGCAATTCCTCAGGGCGCCCGAGACGACCCATTGGTGTCTGGCGGAGCACGGCCTTGGCGCGGTCGGTATAGCTGCCGTCATCGTTCAACATCACGGCACGGTTTTGCGTGGTGACAAAGAATCCAGGCGCGATCGCGTTCACGCGAATGCCATCGCCGTGACGGCGCGCGATGTCGACGGCGAGCCAGCGCGTGAAGTTGTCGATGCCCGCTTTCGCGATCGAGTAGCCCATCACGCCGCTCAAGGCATGCATCGCCGCCATCGACGAAATGTTGACGATGGAGCCCGTGCGCTCCTTCGCCATCTGCTCGCCGACAACCATCGTCGGGATCACCGTTCCATGTAGATTCAACCGCAACACCTCGTCGAAAGCATCGAACGGAATGTCGAAGACGCTAATCGCGTCGCTCCGCGCGCGCGCGACATTCCCGCCCGCGGCATTCACGAGAATGTCAATTCCTCCCCACTCCGCCACCAGTCGCTCCGTGGCGCGGCGCATCTGGTCCTTGTCGAGCACGTCGGCAACGACCGCTTTCGCCTGGCCGCCCTCCTGCACGATCACGCCCGCCTCCTGCTCCGCGGCGTCGGAGCGACGTCCGACAATCGCTACGCGTGCGCCCGCGCGCGCGAGCCCGCGCGCGATCGCGCTCCCGAGCACACCATAGCCACCCGTGATCGCCGCGACGCGTCCGTGAATGTCGAATGAAGCCGATGAGTGCGTTGTCATGACGCGAGTGCGATGATTGACTTACGCCTGATTGCCATCGACGTGAACGTGCATCGCGATCGTCCGCCGTTGCACGACACACATGGAAACAGGAATCGGCTCAATGTTCAATAGCAGCGCCGCCGGCGCTGACGCATCAGCCGTCCGCCTCGCCTGGCCCGTTAGGCAACGTGAACTGGAACGTCGCACCGCCGGCTGGATTTGCGCTCGCCCACAGCCGGCCCCGGTGCGACTCGATGATCGCGCGGCTGATCGAGAGACCCATTCCGGTTCCCTTGGGCTTCGTCGTGAAAAACGCGTCGAAGATGCGATCGACGTGCTCAGTCGGTAGGCCAATGCCGGTGTCGGTCACCGAGATCTGGATCTCGCCATCCGGGTTTCCTCGCGACGCAATCTGCAACGTACCCGCACCGCCCTTCATGGCCTCGATCGCGTTGAGCATGAGGTTGAGCAACACTTGCTGCAACTGCACGCGATCGCCCGTGATTGGAGGGAGGGTCGGCTCCAGATCGGTCGTTATCGAGACGTGGTGAACGATCGCCTCGCGCTCGAGAAGCGCTGCCATTTCTCGAACGAGTTCATTCACATCCAGTATGTCCCGCCGCGGTGCACTGCGGGTGTACAGCGACCGAACGCGATCGATGATGTCATTCGCCCGCCTCACTTCGATCGACATGCGCGCGGCCGCGGCGCGGACTTCGTCGAGATCCGGCACCGTTCGCGCGAGCCAGCGTACGCACGTATCCGCGCTGACCAGCGCCGCGGTGATAGGCTGCTTGATGTCGTGCGTGATCGAGCCCGCGAGC
>DATBBP010000448.1:0-7985 GCA_036270935.1 Gemmatimonadaceae bacterium | reverse complement strand
GTTTCTGAGCTTGGCACGACATCGCAGTCGCCGCGGCATCGCCGACGCGCTACGCACCGGCTACCTGCATGCGCGCGGCCGCGTGCTCGTGTTCTATCCGGCGGATCTTCAGTTCAAGCCCGAGGACATTCCACGGCTCGTCGCGCCCATTCTCGCCGACGAAGCCGACATCGTGACTGGCTTCAAGGAAGGGAAGTACGAGAAGGCGCTCGTCTCGGGCGTGTACAATCGCCTGAGTCGGTTGCTCTTCGACGTGAAGGTGAAAGATCTCAACAGCGTCAAAGCGTATCGACGCGAGATCATGGAAAGCCTACCGGTCCGGCCGGACTGGCACCGCTATATGATCGTCATCGCGGCGGCACAAGGTTTCACAGTTGCTGAAGTCCCGGTGCCGCTCTATCCGAGACACGCGGGCCGATCGAAGTTCGCGACCTGGCATCGCATTCCGATCGGCGTGCTCGACATGCTGTCGGTGTGGTTCGAGCTGCGCTTCGGGCAAAAGCCGCTATTGCTCTTCGCCATTCTTGGGTTTGGCGTTTTTGGTTTCGGCGTGCTTGCCGGCCTGTTCGCCGTTGCGCGACTCTGGATCTATGGCGTCGGGCAGCGTTGGGTGTGGTCGATCATTCAAACCTGCATTCTCCTCGGCAGCGTTTTTATTGCCGCCGGATTACTCGGCGAGCAGATCGCCGCGCAGCGAGCGCAGCTCCGCGAGCTTCAACGTCGTATGGACGAGCAGCAGCGCGCGGATGACGAGCGCCCGGCCCGCTGATCCGGCCGCGCTGAGTGTTCTGTTCCTCACGCACGCCTTTCCACGTTGGTCCGGAGACGCCGCTGGCTCTTTCATCCTCCGGCTCGCGCGAGCGTTAGGCGAGCGAAACGTTCGCGTCGCCGTCCTGACTCCTCACGCGGCAGGGCTGCCCCGTCGCGAGCAAATAGACGGAATCGACGTCATCCGGTTTCGCTACGCCCCGGCCTCGTTCGAGACGCTGGCCTACACCGGCACGATGGCCGAGCAGGTGCGCTCCTCATGGCAGGCCCGCGTCGCGCTGGTTTCTTTGCTTGGTGCCGGCTTCGGCCGCGCGCTTCGAGAGCAGTTGAGACTTCGTCCCGCGCTATTACACGCCCACTGGTGGTTTCCGAGCGGCGTGCTCGCCGCGGCCATGAAGCGATTATCGCCGCTGCCGCTCGTGACGACGATGCACGGTAGCGACGTGCGACTCGCTCGTTCCACGAAAGCCGCGCGATCGACCTTTCGCTGGGTGATTGGCAGCTCTGACGCGTCGACCAGCGTTTCGCGCTGGCTCTCCGAGCAGGCGCACCTTATCGCGCCGGCGGAGCGGCCGCCAGTCGTTGCGCCGATGCCTGCTGCGACGGATCTCTTCACACCGGGACCCGGCCGAGAACGTGACCGTCTCCTCTACGTCGGGCGCTTGAACGCACAGAAGGGAGTCGAGGTGCTTCTCCGCGCACTCGCGCTGATGCAGCGTCCGGCCATGCTCGACATCGTCGGCGATGGCGCGGACGCCGAGTCGCTGCGCAGCCTTTCCCGGTCGTTAGGCATCGCGGAACGGATTACCTGGCATGGCGCGCTCCCGCAGGATAAGCTGATCCCGTTCTATCGGCGCGCGGCGGCTCTCGTCGTTCCGTCGCGTGACGAAGGCCTCGGTCTGGTCGCCGTCGAAGCCCAGCTGTGTGAGACGACTGTCGTCGCCTTCGATTCGGGCGGCCTCCGCGACATCGTCGAGGATGGATCGACTGGCGTGCTCGTGCAGCAGCTGGATGAGGCAGCGCTCGCGAAGGCGATCGACACGCTTCTTGGCGATCCCATGCGCGGGCTCGAGCTCGCAAAAGCTGGACGGCGCGCGGCGCTTCGCGTGTTCGCGCCGGATGCCGTTGCCAACAAGTATTCTGCAATCTATCGCGAGGCAATTACCCTTCACGCCGCAAGCCGCGCGACCTCGAAAGCCAGCCGCGTTCCGTGAGCAAAGACAAGATCACTCGTTATGCGTTCCGCGCCGCGCAAGTGGTGCTGCTCGTCGCGATCGTCGGGTTCGCCGTCTACGCGCTGCGCACGCAGTGGAGCAAGTCGTCCGCGACGCTCGAGCAAATCCACCCGAGCTGGGGCTGGGTCGCCATCTCAGGCGTCATCTTCCTCTCGACCTATTGCGTACTCCTCGAGACCTGGCGGGAAGTTCTGCGCATCTGGGGCGCGCGCCTGGATTTCGTGAACGCCGCGCGGATCTGGACCATCTCGAATCTGGGTCGCTACGTGCCAGGGAAGCTGTGGCAGATCGGCGCGATGGCGATGATGGCGGAGCGCGAACAAGTCTCGCCCATCGCGGCGACGGGTTCGTCAATTCTCAATGTGGTCGTCAATCTGGTTGCCGGATTCGTCGTCGTCGCTGTACTCGGCTGGCCACTCCTCGATCTACCGGCGATTCGCGGCGGCCGAACCCTGGCGATTGTGTTTATCGTTGCCGGCACGGCCGTATTGGCGGCGCTTCCGCGTGCCCTTCCAGTTCTCGTTCAAACCTTAGGTCGGCTGACGGCACGGGACTTCAAGATCGGTGCATTCCCGGCCATGGCGATCGTCGTCTCCATCATTGGAAATCTCATCGCCTGGATCACCTACGGTGCTGCCTTCGCGACGTTCTCACGCGGCATCGTCGGAAGTTCTAACGGACCGCTGACAGCTTATATCGCCGTCTACGCGCTATCGTATCTGGTCGGTTACCTTGTTCTCTTCTTACCGTCCGGCATTGGCGCGCGCGAGCTGGCGATGGTCGTACTGCTGCCAGCGGCGCACCTCGCCGATCCGGCGCAAGCCGCAGTGTTGGCCGTGACATCACGACTCTGGCTCACCATTCTGGAGATTGCGCCCGGAGCGCTCTTCCTGACATCCGACGCGTTACGACGACGACCTCGTGAACAATAAGAGCCAACGCCGAACCACGACGCCGCCACCTCCCGAACCGCCGCGGCGAAAAGATCAGTGGACACCGCGCTTCGCCGGTGCATGGGCGTCGCTCGTATTCGCGATTTGCACGCTGGCGCTTGGGTTTCCCGCGCTGGGTGGCGGGTTTCTCATCAACCCCCGCAGCGATCAGTTCCTCGCCGGTTATCCCTTTCGCGAGTTCGCCGCCGCCTCGCTCAAGGCTGGACACGGTATTCCGCTCTGGAATCCCTATCTCATGGGCGGAATGCCGTATGTCGCCGCGATGCACGGCGACATTTTCTATCCCACCTTCCTGTTGCGCATGCTTCTGCCCACCGACGTCGCGATGACGTGGGGGCTGCTGATCCACATCTTTCTCGCCGGCTTCTTCACGTATCTGTTTCTTCGTGCGTGGGGAGTCGGCTATGTCGCGAGCGTCATCGGCGGTGTCTCGTATCTCATGTGCGGGCCGATCGCCGCATATGTCTCGCCAGGTCACGACGGAAAGCTCTTCGTTAGCGCACTCCTTCCGCTCGCGCTTTTCTTCCTCATTCGCGGCATACGCGACGGCCGGCCCTGGGCGTGGGGAGGGTTAGCGCTCACTATCGGCGGCGCCGTTCTCGCGCCGCATCCACAACTCCTTCAGTACACCCTGCTTGCGTGCGGTGCGTTCGCGCTCTATCTCGGGCTCGCGGAGCTCGAGCTGCCGGACGGCACCCGTGCGCGGCTCGATCGCCGGGTCGCCGTTCGGCGATTGCTCTTCGCGCTCGGCGCCGTCGTCCTCGGTGCGCTCATGGGCGCGGTGCAGTTCCTCCCCGTCCGCGAATATGTCCCATTCTCACCGCGCGCCGGCGGTCGCGATTACGCCTACGGAACGTCGTATTCGCTGCCAATCGAGGAGATGATCAACTTCTATCTCCCCGAGTTCAGCGGCATTCTCGACAAGTACTGGGGCCGGAACACCATCCACCTGCACAGCGAGTATCTCGGCGCTGCGTCCCTCTTCCTGGCGGGGCTGGGCCTAACGAGTGAGCGGCGCGGGTTCCGATGGTTCTGGATCGGCACCTTTATCGTGTCGCTGCTCTGGGCGCTCGGCGGAAACACGCCATTCTACCACATTGTCTACGCCATCATTCCTGGTACGCACTACTTCCGCGCGCCCAGCACGATGCTGTTCCTGGTCGGCTTCAGCGCTTCGGTGCTCGCCGCTCTCGGCGCCGAGCGACTGCTGACCCGTCCAGTAACGTTGCGGTATGCGGTGTGGTGGCTCGCGGCAGCTGGAGCAGTCGCAATTCTGGCAACGTTTGGCGGCCTCACGAACCTGGCCAAGGTGATTGCCTACTCTTGGGCTGGTGATCAGCTCGACGATGCAATCACGAACAACCACGCCGCGCTCGTGATTGGCGCGTGGCGGTCTTTCCTCGTCGTCGGGCTAGCAACGCTGATCGTATGGATGATGGATCGGCGAAATCTCGCCGCGCGCGCCGCGGGATGGGCCTTCGTTGGGCTCCTCGCTGTCGATTTCTTCAGCGTCGAGAAGCAGTACTTCATGTTCTCGCCGCGGGCGTCGACGCTCTATGCGTCGGATCCAGCACTCGAGTATGTCCGTCGGCAGCCGCAGCCCGGCCGGGTGATATCCGAGATACTCGGACCGACGTACCGGCCGGACCCGATGCTTCACTACGACGGCGCGATGGCGCACGACGTTCGCCTCGCGACGGGTTACCACGGCAACGAGATCGGTCGCTTCCAGCATCTGTGCGGTGCCACACCTGACACGCGGTGTGAGCCTCAGATCGTCTTCAGCCCGATGTTCTGGCGCCACGAGAATATTCAGTACCTGTACACGAACGCCGACACATCACAGATCAAGCAGATCTTCTCGGCGCCGCTCGCGAAGCTCGTCGGACCGGTTCAAGATGCGGGAGGGAACGCGGTCTATCTCTACAAGCTGCCGGGCGAGAATCCCCTCGCGTGGCTTGCGCCGGTGTTCGTGAAGGCGCCCGAAGACCAGATCTTTGCCGCCGTCCTGAACCCCCAGTTCGATCCGACCCGCGTGGCCGTTCTCGATACTAACTCGCGCATCCAAGCACAGCAGATCACCGCACCACCGCCGCCGCTAGTTACGGCTGTTCGCACCACGAGCTACGAGCCGGGTGTGATCCGGCTGCAGATTGACTCGTCGCCACCAGCCGGTTCTGCGTTGGTGGTGTCAGAGAACTATTTCTCCGGATGGACCGCCACGGTCGATGGTCGTCCGGCACCGACGGACCGCGTCGACTACAACCTGATCGGCGTGCAGCTGCCAGCGAATGCCAAGCGTGTGGAACTGCGATTCAACGATCCAGCGTACCAGCGGGGAAAGGTGCTCACGCTGTTAGCGGTCGCAGCTGGCCTCGCACTCTTGATCTTCGGCGTCGTCGCGGAGCGCCGGAAGCAACCCGTACCAGCCTGAGCCTGAATGCCGAGGCTAATTTCGCTCGATGGCTGAACGCGCCCTCGTCATCGTTCCGACCTACAATGAGCGTGAGAACATCACGCGACTCATCGGAGCCATTCTCGAACAGGATTCGCGGCTGGAAGTCCTCGTCGTCGACGATGGATCGCCGGATGGTACCGGCGGCATCGTCGAGGATCTCATACAACATGAGACGCGGCTGCACATCCTCAAGCGGCCGCGCAAGATGGGACTTGGCACTGCATATCTTGCTGGATTCGGCTGGGCACTCGAGCAATGCTATGATTTCGTGTTCGAGATGGATGCCGATTTCTCACACGACCCGGCTCACCTGAGCCAGTTTCTAGGCGCGATCGAGGACGCTGATCTGGTGCTCGGTTCGCGGTACCGGAATGGTAAAGTCACGGTTGTGAACTGGCCGATCAAACGGTTGCTCCTGAGCTACTTCGCCAACGTCTACGCGCGCGTGGTCACGGGCTTGCCCGTGTGGGATGCAACCGGTGGCTTCAAGTGCTTTCGTCGCAGGGTGCTCCAAGCGATCGATCTCACGCATGTCCGCTCGAATGGTTATGCATTTCAAATCGAGATGAGCTTTCGCGCGTGGCGAAAGCATTTCAAGATCGTTGAGATACCAATCGTTTTTGTCGATCGCACCGAGGGGCAGAGCAAGATGTCGCGAGCGATCGTGCGCGAAGCGATCTGGATGGTTTGGCGGCTGCGGTTCTGGGCGCTGAGAGGCATCGTCTAGGGTGGTCACTCCGAGCGAAGGCTCGAGGCGAGAGTATCATCGTGATCGAGAAGGGACGGCCGTTCTATAAGCTCACCGGCTCCGGCAACGACTTCGTCTTCGTCGACGTGCGACGCGAGCCGGCCGGCAAGCTCGCGTTGGTCGACACCGTTCGTGCTGTGTGCGCGCGAGGCCAGGGCGTTGGCGCCGACGGTATCGTCTTTTTCGGTCAGGGCGAACGCGCTCCGATCGCGATTCGATACCTCAACAGCGACGGCTCAGTCGGCGAGTTATGCGGCAATGCGACGCTATGCGCGGCGCGCCTTGCTACAGAGCTCGGGATTGTCAGCGCGCACCAGGACTTCACGATCGCCACGGATTCCGGTGACGTCACCGCTCGCTTTCGCGATGGGCTACCTGAGATCGATCTCCAACCCGTGGTCGATGTGCAGGACTGCTTCGAAGCCGAACTCGAGCTGAACGAGACGCGACTCGGATTTGCTCTGGTTGGCGTCCCACATCTCGTCGTCCTCTGCACGGACCTGAACCAAGTGCCGGTCGTCGATCGGGGCAGACGACTGCGGCATCTCGCGAGACTTGCGCACGGCGCGAACGTCAACTTCGTGTCTCGGAGCACCAAGGGGTGGCGCATCAGGACCTACGAGCGAGGCGTCGAAGCCGAGACTTTAGCGTGCGGGACAGGCGCGGTCGCTACAGCACTGCTTCTGGCGGCGTGGGGAGAGGCCGGTGACAAGGTCGAGCTCGAGACGAAATCGGGCCGCTCGCTTCACGTTCGACATCATATGGACGGCGACAGCCACCGAGGATCGCTCTCCGGCGAGGCACGGATCGTCTTTGTGGGAAACCTCGCAGAGATATTCAGCTCAAGGAGTTAGGTGGGAAAAGTGGAGAACCGATTTGGCTTCTCCACATTTCTTCACAGATTGAGTTTACATAATACATCTTATGCGTATTCGATATCAGAGCGCGAATAAATGGCTCGCCAAACAGCGAGCCATTGTTCGGTTCAGGAATCAGACTACCGGCTTTCAGATCACGACTTGCCTGCGCGCTTCGCGTCTAGCTCGGCAAGCCGCACACGCGCTTCGGCCGCTACCGACTGCGACTTCGCGTCAGTCGATAGCTGCGTCCAGAGTCGGCGAGCGTCCGCCGCGTTTCCGGCGGCCGAGTAAGATCGCGCCGCCTTTGCTCGATAATAAGCCTTCTCGTTCTCGTAGATCGACGCGTCGGCCGCTTTCTCATAAGCCTTCGCCGCGTCTGCGTTCTTACCCATCTGCGCGTGACCGTCGCCAATGAGGCTCTGAACCATCCCCTCGCTTCCGCCGGCCTTTCCAGAGACCTCCTGAAGGACCTTTATCCCGTCCGGGTACTTCCCGCCATTGTAGTCGGCCTGAGCCAGCAAGAGCGCCGCCTCGGTCCCCGCACCTGTGCCCTTGTAGCGAGTCACAACACGCTGGAGGTCGCTGCTAGCGAGCGCCGCGTTGCCCGACTGGAGCGACTGCTCGGCCTGCATCAGGCTCCGATCGGCGTTAATCGTCTTGATCTGCTGCGAGCGGATGTAGAACCAGTAGCCGGCCGCTGCGACGGCGATGACTGCTGCAGCCCCGCCCAAAAGCCGCGAATTGACCTGCACCCACTCCATCAAGTCGAGGCCGTCACTGATCTTGTTGGCGCGCTCTGTGGATGGAGCTGGTGTGGGCTCTGGAGTTGTCGACTTTGGCTTTGCAGCCATTGCTGAGGACCTCGTTAGGTTGACCGATTATTCCGTACCCCAGGCGCCCCCGGGGTGACTCGAACACCCGGCCAACGGTTTAGGAAACCGCTGCTCTATCCATCTGAGCTAC
>DATBBP010000447.1:0-2246 GCA_036270935.1 Gemmatimonadaceae bacterium | reverse complement strand
GCGAATTGTTGGTGATGTTTCTTAACAAATCCCAATGGACCGGCGCCACGCAACCGTCGCGCGCACCCGTTGGATTCGCTCAAATTCGCGGAATTCGCCTCCCCACAGCTCTCCAAGCCAGCGCGGCGCAATGGCACCGCTGTCCAAGACCGGACCGCGTAGAGATCTCGATATACTCAGCGCGCCTTCACGCTGAATTCCAACCCACCATCGAATGGGAGCGTCACTGTGCTCAATCCGTTCCGCGAATCGTTGACGAACGCGAAGTATTCGTCGTAGGCATCGCGAAACTGCTGCGTGTTGTCGCAGATGACGACGGCACCCGTCCTGAGATGCGGCGAAACGAGTTCGAGCGCCGGTCGCGCCATCGGCGTCCAGATGTCGACGAGCATGAAATCGATGGGGCCCTCCAAGTGGCGCAACGTCTCCCGCAAGTCACCTTCGCGGAGATCCACGAGGTGCGACATCCCTGCCTCGGCAAAGTGTCGGCGCGCGATCTTCACCTTTTCCGGCTCGTATTCCGTCGCGGTGACGACCGGCGTCTCCGTGTCATGTGCGCGAGAGGACGAGTTGTCGCGCAGCGCCGATGCGAGAAAGAGCGTCGATACACCGTATGACGTACCGGCCTCCACCACGCGATGCGCGCGGAGTGCTCGGCAGACGAGATAGCAGAACTCCGCTTTCGGCCGGTCGAGCGCGACGAATTTGTCGCGTAGAAAGGCGTGGGTTCGATCGTCGAACCGATACGAATCCAGCGACCCTTCCGAGGCGCGCTCGGAGAAGTAGCCCTCGATTGCCGCGCCTTGCGCCGCATGCTGCGCGTAGAGACGATCCAGCACCGACTCGGTGCGCGCGTCGAGGAGGATGCTCTTTGTCATTCGACGAGCAACGTCAGCGCGCGAACGCCGCATCGAAGGCGACGGCGGAGGCGGCGAAGTCGTAGCCTTTGATCCGCGCGCACGCCTCGCGTGCGCCGAACTCGCGATCCATCCCCGCGTCCTCCCACTCCACCGACAGCGGACCTTGATAGCCGACGCGATTCAGGGCGCGGATCACTTCCTCGAAATCGATGCGTCCGCGGCCGATGGAACGGAAGTCCCAGGCACGGTCTCGGTGGCCGAAGTTGAGGTGGCCGCCGAAGACGCCGGAGCGCTTCGGCGTCGGCGACCACCACACGTCCTTCATGTGGGCGTGGAAGACCCGGTCGCCGAATCGCTCGATGAAGGCGACGTAGTCGACGCCCTGATACCCGAAATGGCTCGGGTCATAGTTGAAGCCGAACGACGGGTGATTGGCGACCGCGTCGAGCGCCCGCTCGGCCGACGAGATATCGAACGCGATCTCCGTCGGGTGCACTTCGAGCGCAAAGCGCACTTTCGCGTCGCGGAAGGTGTCGAGGATCGGCCGCCAGCGATCGGCAAAGTCGCGGTAGCCGGCGTCGATCATCGCGTCAGCGACGGGCGGGAAGCTGTAGACGAGATGCCAGATCGACGAGCCGGTGAAGCCGTTCACGACCGACACGCCGAGGCGGGCCGCCGCGCGCGCGGTCTTCTTCATCTCCTCGGCGGCACGCTGCTGCACGCCATCGGGGCGGCCGTCTCCCCAGACGCGCGGTGGCACGATGCTCTTGTGACGGTCGTCGATCCGGTCGCACACCGCCTGGCCGACGAGATGATTAGCGATCGCGAACACCTTCAGGCCATGGCGCGCGAGCAGCTCGCGGCGGCCATCGCAGTAGCGGTCATCGGCGAGGGCACGCTCGACGTCGAAGTGGTCGCCCCAGCAGGCGAGCTCCAGACCATCGTAGCCCCATTGTCGGGCCTTCTGCGCGAGGCTCTCCAGCGGCATGTCGGCCCACTGGCCGGTGAACAACGTCACGGGTCGCGTCATGTGTCGAGATGTGGAGAAGAGTTTATGATCTGCTCAACGAGCGCCAATCGGCCTTCCGGCCGCTGTCGACCGCCGTGAGGATGAAGCGGACCCCGGCCAGGCCGTCTTCGACGGTAGGAAAGTCGAGGTCCAGTGGATCGGGCTTCTCACCAGCGATCCGCGCCCCGATGGTGCGCATCGCGTTCGCGTAGACGTTGGCGAAGGCCTCGAGAAATGCTTCGGGGTGGCCAGAGGGGAGGCGCGTCGCGTGCTTCGCCGCGGGCGAGAGAAAGGCATGACCAGGCTTGTACACTTCCATCGGGCGATCGCCGCGGCGCACGACGAGGAAGTTCGGCTCCTCCTGCCGCCACTCGAGC
>DATBBP010000446.1:0-7463 GCA_036270935.1 Gemmatimonadaceae bacterium | reverse complement strand
CGCGGCGCTGATCGTGCGGAAGGCCAGGCGCTGCTCGGTACCGTATTCGCCAAACAGGGACTGCATGGCGAGGCACTCGAGCGTTATCGAGAAGCGCGGCGCGAGGCTGGCGACAAGGTCGCGCCGAAGACTGCGCTGCTCGGCGAAGCCTGGTCGCTCGTTAGGCTCGGCCGAGGCGCCGAGGCACGACCGCTAGCCGACACGCTGCTCGGGCGCGAGCCCGAGGACATCGATACGCTAATGCTGGCGGCAACAGCGCGGAGCGACGCGGGTGATCCCGCGGCCGCGCTCGCGGCACTCGAGACGGCTCGGCGGGTCGCGCCCGTGCGTGCCGACGTCCAACAGAAGATCGGTGACATTGCGCGTTCACTCGGCGATTTCGAGGGCGCGATCAGCGCGTATCGGTACGCGCTGCAGCTCGATCAGGACTTCGCCGTGGTGCGCTTTCAGCTCGCGCGGCTGCTGGCCGCGAAGGGCTCGCTCAAGGAAGCGGAACAAGAGCTCGTTGCGGCGCTCGACGCCGTGCCCACGTACGCCGAGGCGACGCTCGAGCTCGCGGCCTTACGCCGGCAAGCCGCGCGCGCCGGTGACGCCCTACCCCTGCTGATCGACCTCTTGCAGCGCGATCCGTACCACTTCGACGCGCTCATCGCGTTAGGCGAGACGCTCCTCTCGATCGGCCGCAAGCGTGACGCGATCACCGCGTTCACTCGCGTGCTGCGCTTCGACCCGACGCACGTCGGCGCACTGTATCACGAGGGCGCGCTCCTGGTGGAGCAGAAACGCTATCGTGAAGCGATCACGCGCTGGGAGCGAGTCATCGCGCACGCACCAGCGAGCGAGTATGCGAAGCGCGCCAAACGAGAGATGCGCACGGCCGCAGATCTGGCGCGCATCTTCGGCGATCGCACCACGAACGACAAGAAGCCGAGCCGCGCCGGTGGTCCGACTTCGACGACAACGCGGAGCTGAGCCATGGCGATCGAAGGCCCGCTCCGCGAACTGGGAATCCACGACGTCTTTCAGCTGCTCGATCTCAGCCGGAAGACAGGGGTGCTACGCGTCACTTCAGAGCTGCGTGACGACGAGGGCGTCGTCCACTTCGACTCGGGAAGGGTCGTGCACGCGCATGTAAAATCGAAGGCGGTGCCGCTCGAGCTCACGTTGCTCCAGTCCGGAAAGATCTCGAAGGACGATCTCGAATCAGCGCGCGCGAGACGCACCAACGGTCGCGCCGATGTCGATATCGTCGATCTCCTGGTCGAGGGCGGCGCCGTGACGTCGAAGGAGATCGAGCGCCAACTCCGAATGCAGATCGAGGGTGTCGTCTTCGAGCTGATGTCGTGGCGCGAAGGATTCTTCTCGTTCGAGGAACGGGCGGCATCCGATCTCACGTCGTCGCGCGAAGCGCGCATTCGCGTATCGACGGAGTCCTTGTTGATGGAGGGCGCGCGCCGCATCGATGAGTGGTCGCGCATCGCGGACAAGGTGCCGAGCCTCGCTGTCGTGCCCGTGCTTGCGGCCATGCGCGACGACGGCCAGGCGTCCCAGCTCGATCTCCTCCCGCCCGAGTGGGAAGTGTTGTCGATGATTGATGGGATGCGTGATTTGCGCGTCATTGCGAGCACGCTCGGTCGCGCCGAGTTCGACATCGCGCGAGTGGTGTATGGGCTCGTGACCACAGGCGTCGTCGAAGTAAGAACACCAGATCGAGCGAAGCAGCCGCTCGAGGCAGTCGGTGGGACCGAGCCGGCGCTCGAGCAGGCACGCGCCGCGCTCGGCCGCGGCTCGTGTGAGGAAGCGCTCAACATCGCTCGCGGACTGCTCGCGACGGAGCCGTCGAACACTCGGGCTCGATTGATCGCGGCTCGCGCACTCACGATCCTCGAGCGGCGCGACGAAGTCGTGGACGAGCTGCGTCGCGCCGTCCGCGCGGATCCGCTCACACCCGAAGTGCATCTCGAGCTTGGCTTCGCCGCGGCGCGCACCGGCGATTTTGCCGCGGCCCGGTCGAGCTGGGAACACTACATCCGCCTCACACCGAACAGTCCCGAGATCGGCCGCGTTCGCGCGGCAATCGAATCCCTGACGAAGCTGATGCACGTCCTCGAAGCGCACGCGGAGGCCACCTCCCATGGCTGACGACGTCCGGCGCTGGAGCGACGAGCTCGCGCGAGACCCTGCTAGCCTCGTGTTTCTTCCGCTTGGTGAGACGTTACGGCGGCAAGGGCAGCTCGATCTCGCCCTGAAAATCGCGGTGCGTGGACTGGAGCGTCATTCGCACAATCCTGATGCGCATGATCTGCTCGCGCGGATCGCCGTCGATCGCGGAGAGCTCCAGCGGGCATTCGACGAGTGGGACATGGTCCTGCGCCTGACGCCTGAGCACGTTGGCGCGCTCAAGGGGATGGCATTCGTCCGCTTTCAGCAGGGCAATAGCCCGGACGCGGAGCAGTATCTCCAGCGCGCGGCCGAGCGAAATGGCGGCGGCGACGCCGAGGTAACCGCGGCGCTGGCGAACATGCGGGCGGCGGTACGTGGTGCGCGGGATGCGGGGCGCGGGCCGCGAGAAAACGGTGCGCACTCCGACTCCCGCACCTCGCCGCCCGCGCCCCGTATCCCATTGTCCACGTCCCGTGCCCTCTTCGCCGACATTCTCGGTGAGCACGAACAGACCGCGCTCCTGCTCGACGATCAGGGATTCGTGCTCGCCGGGATCTATGTCGACGGCGACGGGAACGACGTCGGCGACGAAGTGGGCGCAGAGCTGAGCGGCGTGACCGACGCAGCGCGACGCGCGACGCGGCATCTCGACATCGGTGAGTGGAAGGCGATCGTGCTCGAGACCGAAGTCGCGGTCGTGACGATGGCGCCGTCGACGGGCGACGGATTGCTCGTTGTTGCGGCGTCGAAGGCGACGCCGCTCGGACTTGTGAGGCGCGTGCTCGATCGCTGCCTCGAGCGCGCGCGGCAATGGTTGGAGGCGGGACGATGAGCAGCCCATTCGCTGCGGTGCTCGCGTCGCTCACGCGGCAGCGCGGCGTGCGCGCCAGTCTTGTCGTCGACGAGAACGATGGGATCGTTGTCGATTCGAACCTGCAAATCGGTCAGGATGGCGATCGCGTTGCGGCGCTCGCGGCGTCCCTCTATCGCAAGGCGCGACTGTCCGCCGGCGCGGCGCATCTCGGCACCGCGACGTTCATGCAGTTAGAGGCAGAACGCGGCCGAATCTGTGCCGCCGGACGCAACGACCTCGTCCTCGTAGTAGTCGCCGACCCGGCCGCGAACATTGGCATGATCCGGGTCGAAATGATCAAGGCAGCGGGAGGTCTCCCATGAGCATCACGGCAGTCGAGCCATGGGTCGAGATCCCGCTGCGCAAGTTTGTGGAAGAGGCGCGCACCGTCCTCGGCCTGCTCCTTCATCCGAGCGGGCAAGTCGTGGCGCAATTCGGTTTTGCGCGCGCGGTGGACGTAATGTCTGCATGCGCGCTCGCGGCTGCGATTCACGCGTCCGCGGGAGAGTTAGGCAAGCAACTCGACGGCAAACCATTTCGCGGCCTGCATCATCCAGGTCGCGATCGACAACTGTATCTCGCCGAAGCGGCGACGCCTCGCGGCGCATTCATCTTCCTCACCGTGTTCGATCAGGAGAGCTCACTCGGATTGGTCCGACTGTATTTCGACGAGTTCTGCAAGAGTCTCGCGTCGTCTGCTCCGGCAGCGCCGCGTCGTGTCGAGCCGGTGCTGGAAGACCGATTCGAGCAGGAACTCAATCGCAACCTCGCTGCCCTTTTTGGAAAGGGCTAGGGCTTGGGGGCTAGGGGCTATTCAGCCCTAGCCCCTCTGCTCTAGTCCCTAGCCTTCTTCTCCATGTCTCTCGTCAACTACGCAACCCGCGAGATCACGTGCAAGATCGTCTACTACGGGCCAGGCCGCTCCGGGAAGACGACGAACTTGCACTACATCTACGGGCAGGTGCCCGAGGACAGAAAGGGCAAGATGGTTTCGCTTGCGACGCAGACGGATCGCACACTCTTCTTCGATTTCCTGCCACTCGATCTGGGGACGATCTCGGGCTTCACGACGAAGTTCCAGCTTTACACTGTGCCAGGACAGGTCTATTACCAGACGACGCGCAAGCTCGTACTACAGGGCGCGGATGGCGTCGTCTTCGTCGCTGACTCACAGGCGCGACAGCTCGAAGAGAACATCGAGAGCCTTCAGGACCTACACGCGAATCTCGCGGAGCAGGGGATCGATGCGCGCGCGGTGCCGCTCGTGATTCAGTACAACAAGCAGGACCTGCCGCGGGATCTGATTCTCACACCCGCGGAGCTGAATGATGCGTTGAATTTTCGCGGCGCCCCTGAGTTCGGCGCCGACGCGCTGCACGGGCCTGGTGTGTTCGAGACACTGCGCAGCATCTCCGAGCTCGTGCTCAAGCGATTGAGCCAGCCAACGCGATAGCGAATGCAAGTCGATCCGCGCCACCGCTTCGACAACTTCGTCGTCGGCTCAGCCAACCGGCTTGCCGTCGCCGCGGCGCGCGCTGTCGCCGAGTCCCCGGGCGCGGTTTACAATCCGCTCTTCATCTATAGCAGCTCGGGACTCGGCAAGACGCACCTCATGGGTGCGATCGGCAATCACGTCAGCAGTCACGCCGCGAATCTCGACATCGAGTACGTCTCGCTCGACGACTTCGTCGAGCAGCTGCACGCTGCGATCGCGAGCGGGGAAGGCGAGCGCTTCAAGCAGCGGTATCAGCGTGTCGACGTACTGCTCATCGATGACATGCAGTTCCTCACCGGTCGCCGCGAGACGCAGACCGAGCTTTTGCGTTTGCTCAACGCGATGCAGGGCAGCGGCCGTCAGATCGTGATGTCGAGCGATCGTCCGCCCGCGGAGATCGCCGACGTTGACGAGCGTCTGATCACGCGGCTCTCGGGCGGGCTGATCGTCGACATCGGCACGCCGGACTTCGAGACGCGGATCGCCATCATGCGGGCAAAGTGCGAGGAGCGCGGCGTCAAATTCTGGCCTGGCGTCATCGAGGAGCTCGGCCGCCTCGAGTTCCGGAACGTGCGCGAGCTGCAGGGCGCGCTGAATCGGCTGATCGCCTTCCAGACGTTAGGCGGCGAGCAGATCAAACCTGAAGATGTACTCACCGTCCTTGGTGATTTGCCGGAAGCCAAGAGCGCGGCGCGCGAGCAGACAGCGGGACAGACGCGGCCGAACGAATTTCAGAGCTTCCTCACCGACATCGCATCCGCCGTCGCGCAACATGTGGAATCCTGGAAGGCACGCGTCGCCGAGGCGATCGCCTACTGGACCGGCGAGGGCTATCGCACGGCTCAGTTGGAGCGGTTGCTGCAGGAGACGGCACCTCCCACGAACTGGGAGTCGCTCCTGCGCGGCTTCGGGGCGACGGTCGAGCGGCTCAAGGCGCTCGAGCAGCAGGCGACCGAAGTCGACGCAGCCTTAGGCGGCGACGACGTCTTTCGCGATCCGGAGCGGCTGCGCGAGGCGGAGATTCTGCTCGACAAAGCGCTTGCCGGCGCGACGCCTCCACCTGGTCCGTCGGCGGCGTTCACCCGACAGGGCTTCGAAGTATCGTCGAGCAATCAGCTCGCTGTCCGTGCGGCCGACGACATCGTCGCAGACCCGGGCAAGAGATACAGCCCGCTGTTCATCCATGGGCCGAGCGGAGTCGGCAAGACGCATTTGCTGAATGCGATCGGCAACGAGCTCGTCGAGGGCAGCGGCGGCGCGACGGCGGTCGCGTGCGTGAGCGCGCAGAGCTTCATGGACGAGCTGATCGAGGCGCTGCAGGAGGGCACGGTGGAGCGTTGGCGAGCGCGCTATCGAGCGGCGGACGCGTTATTGATCGACGATGTGCAGTTCGTTGCCGGCAAGGAACGCACGCAGGAGGAGCTCTTTCACGTCTTCAACGCGCTGCACTCCGAAGGAAAGCAGCTTGTATTCTGCAGCGATCGTCCGCCGCGTGAGCTCGACGGGCTCGAGGATCGACTGCGATCGCGGTTCGAGGGAGGACTCGTGGTCGAGATGCAATCGCCGGATCGCGCGCTGCGTGAAAAGCTCTACGCGCGCTATCTCGCCGCGACGGAACACGAGCCTGGCCCCGAGCTCCTCTCGTACCTCGCCGAGCGTCCCGCCGCCAGTGTTCGCGAGATTATTGGCACGGTGAATCGTCTCGTCGCCGCGGCCGACGTCGTCGGCGCTCCGCTCACGCTCGCCGTCGCTCGTGCCGAGCTCGATCCGGAAATGCCGGCAGCGGCGCGACCGTCGACACCGGTCGTCGTGCGAGCAGCCGCCGACACGTTCTTCCTCGACGACGAGAAGGTCGTGTGGGATTGGTCCGACGCGGCGACGCGGATGATAGAGGAACTGAAATGAGTGGCGATTGGCGAGTGATCAGTAGCGGGAAGACAACGACTGCCGCGCGCGCGCGCGCGACCATTCCGAATTACACGCCACTAGTCACTCGCAACTCGTCGCTCGAGGGAGTTCGCCATGGCCATTAAAGGCTCCCTCAAGGAGGCCAGCCTCCCCGACGTGCTTCAGCTTCTCGCCATGGGAAAGAAGACCGGTTGCCTCTCGGTGACACACCGGAGCAACTTCGGAAACATCTTCTTCGAGAAGGGCCGCATCTGTTACGCGTCGATCGTGAATCGACGAGACCGGCTCGGTGACATGCTGGTGAAGAACAGTGTGATCTCGCAGCAGGAGCTCGAGAACGCCATCGCCGCGCAGACGAAGACGCGCGACAAACGCATCGGCGAGCTTCTCGTCGAACAGAATGCGCTCGCCCGCGAAGAGCTCCATCAGTACGTGCGCCGTCAAATCGAAGAGGCGGTCTATTTTCTCTTCACGTGGATGCAGGGCACGTTCAACTTCGAGGCGGACGTTCACCCGGAGGAGCAAGACTTGCTCGTATCGATCAATCCGGAGTCGTTGCTGCTCGAGGGCGCGCGCCGGATGGATGAGTGGAGTCTCGTCGAGAAGAAGATCCCGAGCTTCGACCTCGTGTTCGAGATCGATCAGAGCCACGTACATACGAGCGATGCCGAGCTGACTGAGGAGCAACGTACGGTGCTCGATCTCACCAACGGGCAGCGTGACGTCCAGACGATCATCGACGAATCGGGCCTGGTCGAGTTCGAGGTCGGGAAGGCACTTTATGGTTTACTCACAGCCGGCTTCGTACACCGCGTCGGCCGAACGAAGACGAACGTCGAGCCGCAGGTTTCGGAAACGCGAATCGAGGAGCACCGCAATCTGGGTGTTGCGTTCTACAAGACGGGTATGCTGGATGAAGCGCTGCGCGAGCTGCGTCGCGTTCTCGAGCTTCGAGCGACCGATGCATCCGCGCGCTTCTTCATTGGCGTCGTGCTCGCGCGCCAATCGAAGTGGGCGGAGGCGACGACGATACTGAAGGAAGCG
>DATBBP010000445.1:0-4948 GCA_036270935.1 Gemmatimonadaceae bacterium | reverse complement strand
CGGTCCGCCCCCGAAACCGTGGCGCTTCACGACGCCCTGAAAGCCGCGACCCTTCGTCGTGCCGAGAACCTTCACGATTTCGCCCGCCGCGAAGACATCGACTTTCACCGCGTCGCCAACGTTGTACGTCGGGATCTCGATTTTGGCGTTGCCTGGCTCGTCGAGACGGAAGCTGCGCAGAACGCGCGGTGCGTAGTCGAGACCCGCCTTCTTCGCGTGTCCGATCTCGGCGCGCGTCGCGCGTCGGCCGCGCGGCGTACGACCGCTGCCGCCTTCGCGCGCATTGCGCTGCCGCTCGAAGCCGAGCTGCACCGCGGCGATCCCTGCGGCCGTCTTCTCCGTCACCGCGAGCACGGGATTCGGCTCCGCAGCGATGACGGTGCAGGGCACCTGTTCGCCGTTCTCGTTGAAGATCTGGGTCATGCCCAGTTTTCTACCGATGATTCCGATCATGAAGCGCCTCGTATAGGTGCTAGGTGCTGGGTGCTCGGTGCTAGGTGTTTGTCCAGCACCGAGCACCCAGCACCTAGAACCTCACTCAACTTTGATTTCCACGTCCACGCCCGCCGGCAGATCCAGCTTCGTGAGCGCGTCCACCGTTTGCGCGCGCGAATCGAGAATGTCGATGACGCGCTTGTGCGTCTTCAGCTCGAATTGCTCGCGTGACTTCTTGTCGACGTGCGGTGAACGGAGCACCGTCCATCGCTGCGTCTTCGTCGGCAGCGGAATTGGCCCGGACACCTGCGCTCCCGTCTTTTCCGCTGTTCTCACGATGTCCGCCGACGCCTGATCGATCACCGCGTGATCGAAGGCCTTGAGGCGAATCCGAATACGACCTGCCATACCGTTATCTCAATGGTGAGTGGTAAGTGCCAAGTGGCGAGTGACGAGGAAGTTCTCGCCACTCGCCGCTCGCCACCTCGTCACTTCAGAATCTTTGTAACAACGCCCGCACCGACCGTACGTCCACCCTCACGGATGGCGAAGCGGAGCTGCTCTTCCATAGCGATCGGGATGATCAGCTCGATCGTCATCTGTATGTTGTCGCCGGGCATGACCATCTCCGTGCCGGCCGGCAAGTCCACGTTGCCCGTCACGTCGGTAGTGCGGAAATAGAATTGCGGGCGATAGCCTTTAAAAAACGGCGTATGCCGGCCACCCTCTTCCTTCGTGAGGACGTACACCTCGGCCTCGAACTTCGTGTGCGGTGGAATCGAGCCCGGCTTCGCCAGCACCATTCCACGCTCGATGTCCTTCTTGTCGATGCCGCGGAGGAGCAAGCCGACGTTGTCGCCCGCCTCGCCCTGGTCGAGCAGCTTACGGAACATCTCTACGCCCGTCACGACCGACTTCTTGTCGGCGTTGAAGCCGACGAGCTGCACTTCCTCGCCGACCTTGATCCGTCCACGCTCGATACGACCCGTCGCGACCGTACCGCGGCCCGTGATCGAGAACACGTCTTCGACCGGAAGGAGGAAGGGCTTGTCCGTTTCGCGAACCGGCTGCGGGATGAACGTGTCGAGTGCGTTGCAGAGCTCGTCGATCTTTTCTACCCACTTCTTATCGCCCTTGAGTGCGCCCGACGCCGAGCCGCGAATCACCGGCGCTTCGTCGCCGGGGAAGTCATACTTGCTCAGCAGCTCGCGCACCTCGAGCTCGACGAGGTCGAGGAGCTCGGGGTCATCGACGAGGTCGCACTTGTTGAGGAACACGACGACCTGCGGCACGTTGACCTGACGAGCAAGCAGGATGTGCTCGCGCGTCTGCGGCATCGGGCCGTCCACAGCACTCACCACCAGGATCGCGCCGTCCATCTGCGCAGCACCCGTGATCATATTCTTCACGTAGTCGGCGTGCCCCGGGCAGTCGACGTGCGCATAGTGGCGCTTGGCCGTCTCGTATTCGACGTGGCTCGTCGCAATCGTTAGGATTTTGGTCGCGTCGCGACGCCCCTGTGACTCGGAGGCTTTTGCCACTTCGTCATAGGGCACGTACTTCGTCCCCCACCCCTTGTCCGCCGACACCTTGGTCAGCGCTGCGGTGAGCGTCGTTTTTCCGTGGTCGACGTGGCCGATGGTGCCGACGTTTACGTGCGGCTTGGTCCGCTCAAACTTTGCCTTTGCCATTTGTCCGATACCCGGTTAGTTGGGGTCCTTCTTGGAGTGGCGAGTGGCGAGTGGTTAGTGGCGAGCGATCCTTGTTTCTCGTCACTCGTCACTCGTCACTCGCCAACTCATGCCTTCACCTTACTCACAATCTCTTCCGCTTTCGACTTCGGCACTTCCTCGTAATGCGCGAACTCCATCGAGTACACCGCGCGACCTTGCGACATCGAGCGCAGCTTCGTCGAGTAACCGAACATTTCCGCCAGCGGAACGGTCGCGGCAATCACCTGCGCCTCGCCGCGCTGCGTCATCCCGCCGATCTTTCCGCGGCGCGACGACAAGTCGCCGAGCACGTCGCCCATGTACGCGTCGGGCACGACGACTTCGACGTTCATCATCGGCTCGAGGAGCACAGGACCGGCCCGCTTGGCCGCCTCCTTGAACGCCATCGACCCCGCAATCTTGAACGCCATTTCGCTCGAGTCGACCTCGTGATACGAGCCATAGACCAGCTCGACCTTGACGTCGACCATCGGATAGCCTGCGAGCACACCGTTCTCGAGCGCTTCCTTTATTCCCTGTTCGACAGGCGCGATGTATTCACGCGGAATCACGCCTCCGACAATCTTGTCCTCGAACACGAATCCAGCCCCGGGACCCGACGGCTCCATGTTGATCACCACATGGCCATACTGTCCCTTACCGCCAGACTGTCGAATGAACTTGCCTTCGACCTTCTCCACGCGCCGGCGAATCGTCTCGCGATACGCGACCTGCGGACGACCGATGTTCGCGTCGACCTTGAATTCGCGCATCATGCGATCGACGATGATCTCGAGGTGAAGCTCGCCCATCCCCGAGATGATCGTCTGCGACGTCTCGGCGTCCGTGTGGACGCGGAACGTCGGATCCTCCTCCGACAGCTTCTGCAGTGCGATCGCGAGCTTGTCCTGATCCGCCTTCGTCTTCGGCTCGATGGCCACGTCGATGACGGGATTCGGGAACTTCATCGCCTCGAGGATGATCGGATGATCATCGTCGCAGAGCGTGTCGCCCGTCCGCGTGTCGCGAAGACCGATCGCCGCGCAGATGTCGCCCGCGCGCACCTCTGGAATCTCCTCGCGCTTGTTCGCGTGCATCTGCAGCAGACGCCCGATGCGTTCGCGTTTGTCTTTCGTGGAGTTGTAAATATATGAGCCCGACTTCAGGACTCCTGAATACACTCGAAAAAACGTCAGCTTTCCGACGAACGGGTCCGTCGCGATCTTCGACGCGAGCGCCGCGAACGGCGCGTCGTCAGATGCTTCCCGCGTCGCCATGTGCTCGTCGTGATGCGGCAGGTGCCCTTCGATCGGCGGAATGTCCACTGGCGCCGGCAGGAAATCGATCACTGCATCCAACAGTGCCTGCACGCCCTTGTTCTTGAACGACGCACCGCACAGCACCGGAATCATCTTTCCCACCACCGTTGCCTTGCGTACCGCCTGGCGGACCTCGTCGAACGTCAGCTCCCCGCCGGCGAGGTACTTCTCCATCAACGGTTCGTCGAACGTGACCGCGTGCTCGATGAGCGCGTGGCGCGCCTCCTCGACCTTGTCCTTCATGTCCGCCGGAACGTCGACGACCGTGAACGTCTTACCTAACGAGTCTTCGTCGAAGATGTACTGCTTGCGCTCGATGACGTCGATGTGCCCGGTGAACAACTCGCCCGATCCAACGGGGAGCTGAATCGCATAGGCATGTTTCGCCAATCGATCGCGGATCATCGCCATGCAGCGATCGAAGTCGGCGCCGACGCGATCCATCTTGTTGGCGAAGATGATGCGCGGAACGCCGTACCGATCAGCCTGGCGCCATACGGTTTCCGTCTGCGGCTCGACGCCAGCGACCGAATCGAGCAGCGTGACGGCGCCGTCGAGGACGCGGAGCGAACGCTCCACCTCGACCGTGAAGTCGACGTGCCCCGGCGTGTCGATGATGTTGATCCGGAACTGGATGCCATTGCGAGTCCAGAACGCGGTCGTCGCAGCGGACGTGATCGTGATGCCGCGCTCCTGCTCCTGCTCCATCCAGTCCATCGTCGCGGTGCCTTCGTGCACCTCGCCGATCTTGTGTTGCTTTCCGGTATAGTAAAGAATGCGCTCGGTCGTTGTCGTCTTACCGGCATCGATGTGCGCCATGATGCCGATATTCCGATAATGGTCGAGCGGTGTTGTACGTGGCATATTCAGATAATCCTAAACCGAACCTCTGGACCCTCAGCAAAAACGCGGGTGGACCTGCCGCCCCACATCGGGACCGGTATCCATCCGCCGTCGCCGGGTACACTCGCCACTGCAGCACGAGAGGGGACCCATGGCGCGCCCGACCAATGGTGCGTCGAGCGTTCGATTGTCCTGCGTTGCTTTTCGGGAGCGTCGACACCCAGTGTCTCGACCGGCAGCACTCCACTGCATTGGAGCGTCCACCCTCGCTGCTATCGAGCGAGCCCATAAGAGCCGGCGCGCAGTTCGCCGGGCGATTGCTCCAGAGTCCATGCACGATCAAGGCGCAAGACCCCGAGCCCCTTGAATTTATTGGGGAGAGGTCGCGTGTCAACCGGGCGACCATAAATCACTTTCGTGCGTGGCGCCCGAATCGTCCACACCACCTCAAAGCATCGAGCACCACTGCGTGAACCCTTTCCGCAATCATCGCTGTCTCACGTGCCACCGACCCGCTCGAGGCAACTGATGAGCATGAATTGGCTGGATGCGATCGTTCAGGACGTCCGCTACGCCCTGCGCGGCCTCCGCGCAAAGCCGGGCTTCACCATCGCCGTCGTTGCCACGCTCGCGCTCGGC
>DATBBP010000444.1:0-4032 GCA_036270935.1 Gemmatimonadaceae bacterium | reverse complement strand
GGCAATCGATAGGCTTGCGACGACCGTGAATCCGGGTGCGTGGCGCAGCTGGCGCGCGACGTAGACCACGTCCTGGAGAAAGCCGTCGATCCATGTCCAGCCCCACGCGTCGCGTGACGCGGCGGCAACCCGCGATTGATTGCCGAATTGCCTCCGGGCGCCTTCTGCGGCGTCCTCGGTGGTCCAGCCGGCGCCTTTCATCTCCTCGGCGCGGAGCGCGACGTGAAGGGCAATCTCCTCCCGAAGCTCGCGCTCGACGCGACGTCGCCGCAGCGGATAGGTGAGCCGGAGCCAGAGCTCGCGTGTCGTCATTGGTTCGGTCAGGCGGGTTGCAGGATGAGCGCAATCGCCGTCGCGACGCGCTGGTACGAGGTAACTTCTCGCTCGAGGTGTCGCTTGCCCGCGGCGGTGAGCCGGTAGTAACGCGCCCGCCGATTCTCCGGCGTGCGACTCCAATCGCCGACGATCCAGCCTTTGACGAGCATGCGCTGGAGCGCGGGGTAGAGTGATCCTTCCTCGACCTGCAGGACCTCGCGCGAGCCGCGCTGGATCTCGCTGGCGATCTCGAAGCCGTGGAGCTCGCGCGCGTCCGCTCCGGAGAGAATCTTGAGAATCAGCATGTCGAGCGTGCCCGGCGGAATGGGCTCTCGCTCGACGCGGGCGAGGGGTGACATAGAGCATCTATGTTATGACATAGGCAATCTATGTCAAGGAGGCGGTTGCAGGACGGACGGCGACGTTGGAGTATTGGGATAGACGCGATGTAGAACGGCCATGCGAGGACTCGAATGCGCACGAAGTTTTTTTCCGTTGTCTGCTTGATGGCTCTCGCGCCCGCCGTCGCAGGCGCGCAAACGCATCAACTCGTCGACATCGGCGGCTATCGACTGGACATTGTCCGTGACGGCACTGCAAGTCCCGCCGTCGTGTTCGAGGCCGGACTTGGCGACTCGCTCGACACCTGGTCACCGATATTGGCGACCATCGCGAGGAGCGCGACGACCGTCGCGTACTCTCGCGCCGGTTTCGGACGGTCCGACGTCAGTCCAGCTGGCCGCTCGGCGCGACAGGAAGTGATCGAGCTGCACGAGTTGCTCACGCGACTTCATCTTCCGATGCCATTGGTGCTCGTCGGTCGCTCGTACGGGAGCATTCTCGTTAGGCTCTACACGTCGCTTTATCCGAAGGACGTCGCTGGGCTCGTACTCGTCGAAGGCACGCATGAGCAGCAGGTCAAGCGCTGGGGAATGATCGACAGCAGCTACCCGGGTGCCTTCCGGCGATTTTACGACTCGGTGCTCAAGACAATGCCAGAGGGCCCGCAGGCGGCCGAGGTTCGCGAGACGGTCCGCATTCAGGCGGCAGGCGCCGTGGAAGGCCTAATGCCGCTCCCCGATATACCGCTCGCCGTCATCACGAGCATGAAGGCCGACCCGAGGGCGCCGTATGTGAACGGGCGGCCTGAGGGCCACGTCGTCTGGCGAGCGTTGCACGACGAATGGTTCCAGCGTTCGCGCAACGGCCTGCACGTCGAGACGACGCACAGCGGCCACGATACGCAGCATGAGGAGCCGCAGCTTGTGATCGACGCAATTCACTTCGTTCTCGACCGGGTCAGATCTCCATAAGGGCCGCGGGCCATTCAAGAATCGCAGCCTAGCGCACTATGTCACCCGCTTGTCCAGTCTTCGGCTTTCTCATTCATCTCCGGCCGCGCTCAGACGTCAAAGCGAGTGAGTTTGCGCGGCAGCTGTCGGAATTCCTCGCGACGAAGGCGCTCGTTGCCACCGGAGACATCCCCACATTCCTCGCCTCGGGTGAGAGCATGCAGGCGACGGAATCCGATCGACACGCCGTCCGTGAGTGGTTGGCGGAGCGAGCGGATGTCGTGCAGTTCGAGGTTGGTCCACTGAGCGACGTCGGGAGCGCTGCGTAGGGCTTCTGCTACTCCTTCGCGAGCTCCTCCCGCTTCGACGCCGAGTTGAGCTCCTTCTGATCTTTCTTTCGCTCTTCGTGCCGATCCTGCGCCGCGCGCTCGCTTTGCGCCGCTGCCACCTGTTTGTCGTACTCAGTCTTGGGCTGAGGCGCGACTTCGGCGGTTCCTTTTGCGAGCTCCGCGTTGAGCTCACCGCCGGCGAGTACCACGACCATCGAGTAGTACATCCATGTCAGCAACAGCAACACGCCGCCGATCGTGCCGTACGCCTTGTTGAACGTCGTGAAATGGACGACGTACAACCGAAACAACGTCGTCGCGATGACCCACAGTGCCGCGGCGATCGTCGCGCCGACCACGATCTGCTTCTTGTGCTGCGGAAAGTCGGGGAGGATGTAGTACATCAACCAGAACGCCACGACGAGAAACGCGAACGCGAGCGGATATTGGAGAATCATCCATCCCCATTTCGTTAGGCCGCCGAGATGGGTGAAGTGAGCAACGATGCCGACGATGTTCGGACCAGCCATCATCACGGCGGCCGCGATCGCCAGCAATCCGCCGGCAACGACGACCATCCCGAGCTGAATCAGCCGCTGCCTCCACCAGGCACGGCGATCGTTCTTAACGTGATACGCGATGTTCAGCGCGCCCATCAACGAGCCGAAGATGTTCGACGCCGAGTACGCCGTGAGCAGCGCGCCGATCGATACGAGCCCCGGTGCACTCGGAGCGAAGACGACGTCGCGCGCAACGCCGGCGAGCATCGCGTACGCCGCCGGCGGTACCGTCGTCGACAGCTGTTGAAGAATCCAGTTGAATAGCACCTGCTTGTTGCCGACGAGGCCGAGCAACGGTGCCGCGAAGAGCAACAGCGGGAAGATCGAGAAGAAGAAGTTGTACGCAACCGCCGCGGCGAGTGTGAGGATGTTGTCCGCCCAGATCGCCTTGCCGGCTTCTTTCAGCAGCTTGCCGACGTGATACCCTTTGATGACCATTGCTGTCGCTATGACGCCATCAGCGCTGCACGCGCTCTCGTCGCGGGTGCACTGGCTTTCGCTCGTCGAATGTGTCGGTGCGGCCGAGATTGAACGCGGTGCCGACGACCGCAACATGCGAGAACGCCTGCGGGAAGTTCCCCACCAGACGCTTGGCCCGTGGATCGTACTCCTCGGACAGAAGACCGACGTCGTTGCATAGAGACAGCAGACGCTCGAACATGCTGCGTGCGTCGGCGTGGCGGCCGAGGAGGACATAGTTATTGGCGAGCCAGAAGCTGCAGGCGAGGAAGGCGCCTTCGCCGCCCGGCAGTCCATCGTCCGTCTTGTCACTGTCGTAGCGAAGCACGAGACCATCGACAACGAGCCGCTTCTCGATTTGCTCGACCGTGCTCCGGACGCGCGGGTCGTCAGGCGGGAGAAAGCCGACGACCGGGATCAGCAACGCACTCGCGTCGAGCAGCTTCGACCCGTACGCCTGGACGAAGGCACCAAGTTGAGGGTCGAATCCCTTCTCGCAGACCTCACTATGAATCTTCTCTCGGAGCGCCCGGCATTGCTGCACGAAGTGATCGCTCCGAAACTCCTCGGCCGCCTTGATCGTGCGGTCGACCGCGACCCACGCCATGACTTTCGAGTATGTGAAATGCTGCGGGCCGCCCCGCACCTCCCAGAGGCCGTGGTCGGGACGCTGCCAGATGCCGGCCAGGTGCTTGATGAGCGCGCGCTGCAGGCTCCACGATTCGATGCTCCGCGTCAGTCCGCCGCGGCGTCCCTGATGCAGCGCATCCATGACCTCGCCGTAGACGTCGAGCTGGAGCTGCCCGTACGCACCGTTGCCGACGCGTACCGGTTTAGAGTTCTCGTAACCAGGAAGCCACTCGAGATCGGCCTCGCGAAGCACGCGCTCGCCGGCGAGTCCGTACATGATCTGCACCTGAGCCGGGCTTCCGGCCGCGGCGCGGAGGAGCCAGTCGCGCCACGCCGCGGCTTCGTCGAAGTAGCCGGCGTCCATCAGCGCGAGCAGCGAAAACGTCGCGTCGCGCAGCCAGCAATATCTATAGTCCCAATTTCGCTGACCACCGAGCTGCTCAGGCA
>DATBBP010000443.1:0-2524 GCA_036270935.1 Gemmatimonadaceae bacterium | reverse complement strand
CGAACCGATGAAGTGACTCTTGCGCGCGAACCGGTGCCGCGATGAGCAGAATCAGCCCGGCGACCAAAAGTGAGCGCATTGTCCGCCTCCTTCGTGGAATTAGTCGTCCGGTTGTCGACGCGTTTCACGAAGATCCGTTTCACCACGGGCGCCTCGCCCTAGGGCAGAAAATGCATGTGTGTCATGGTGAATGACTTTGGCGGCGTTCTGCGCGACTGCCGTTCAAGCGATCAAGGATTGCTCGGCGTCTTGTCCTTTGCAAAAGTTGGGAAGGGCGGACGCTTCGGCGCGCCGGCCTGCTGCACTTGCATCCCTTGCATCAGAAGCGACACCGCACGCTCGAGTTGTGTGTCGTGGCCGGCGCGCCATGCTGCCGGATCGAGCTCCACCTCGACATCGGGCGCGACTCCCTTGTTCTCGACAGGGTATTCGCCCTCTGGCGCCCAGAGCGCGATGCGCGGCGCGGTCACGGTCGTACCGTCCATCAGCTCCGGATAGCCGCCGATCCCAACCAGTCCGCCCCACGTGCGCTTGCCGACGAGCTGCCCGACCTTGAAGCGACGGAAGAGCCAGGGCAGCTCGTCGCCGCCGGAGCCCGCGTACTCGTTGATCAACATCACTTTCGGGCCATAAATCGCGCCTGCCGGGATCGGTTGATCGGCGCCATAACGCGACGTGACCCAGTTGAACGGCGCGTCGCGACGAAGATACTCGATCATGTAGTCAGCGATGTTGCCGCCGCCATTGAATCGCTCGTCGACGACCGCCCCCGCTTTCTGCTGTTGAGCAAAGAAGTATCGATTGAAACGCGCGTAACCCGCATTCGCCGTGTTCGGGACATAGATGTACGCCAGCTTGCCATTCGACAGACGATCGACCGTCCGCCGGTTCTGATCTATCCAAGCCAGATAGCGGAGGTCGCCTTCGCTCGCGAGCGGCACAACGGTGACGTCACGCGCACCCGCGCCGTCCGGATTCGAGCCGACGCGCAGCACGACCGACTTCTCCGCCGTTCCCTCGAGAGCCTGGTCGACGCTCACGTTAGGCAGCAGCGGCACGCCATTGACGGCCAGCAGGTAGTCGCCGACTCGCACGTTGACGCCGGGCTGCGTCAGCGGCGCGCGGAACCCCGGATTCCAGTTCTCGCCCGCATAGATCTTCGTGAATCGCCAGCGACCGTTCTGCACGCTATAGTCGGCGCCGAGGACGCCGTTTCGCGGCGGCGCGTCGGCACTCCGGTTCGGTGCCCCTCCGAAAACGAAGAGGTGACCCACCGTCAGGTTGCCGAAGATCTCCGTGAACATGTAATCGAGATCGGCGCGGCTCCCCAGGCCATCGAGATACGGTTCGTAGAACCGCTCGGTCGCGGCGAGATCGAGACCGTGGTAATTCGGATCGTAGAAGAAGGCTCGCTGGAGGCGGAAGGACTCGTGGTACATCTCCTTCCACTCGGCTTTGGGGTCGGTGAGCACCTGGATGTCGCCCGTCGCGAGCAGACCGTCGTTAGGCTTCACCGGTTGCGAGAGCGATGCGATGGCCCATTTGTCCTGCTGCTTGTAGAGCAGCTTCTCGCCATCGCGTGACACGTCGAACTGAGCGACGTCGTCGAGGAGCTTCTCGACCTTGCGCTCCTTGAGGTCGAATTTCTGCAGCGTGACGTTCTGTTGATCGCCGATCTGGTCGACCGGAACGATCGGGGCCTCGGCAAGGATTAGTACTCCGCTCTTCGCTGCCGCGAGTCCTTCGTAGTCGCGGGCAGGAACCGGCATCGCAATCGTGCGCTGATCGATTGCCTCGAAATCGATCCGGATCGGCCTTATCGCCGTGTCGGGCTTTGCCGCGCCCTTCGCGCTGTCCGCAGCCGCAGACTTGACCGAATCCGCTTTCTTCTCTTCGTCGCTCTCCGGCGCGAGCGGCGACGGCTGATCGTTGCGCAGAACGATCGCGTAGAGACTTCGCGTCACCGGGTGGTCGAACGTCATCATGCTGAAGTCGCTCGCCGGCCCGGCATCCGTGCTTGCGACGAAGAAGAGGTACTTCCCGCTCGCGTCGAAGGTCGGCAGCTCGGCGTCGCTCATGCCGTCGGTGACGCGCATCGTCGTCGCTCGCTGGACGTCGTAGACGAAGATCGCCGACAGTCTGTTCTCGATCGTGCGGCCGTAGGAGAGCCAGCGCGAATCCGGTGACCACGACATCCCCAGACCCCCGTAGAAAACACTCCCGGACCCGCGTGGACCCGTGGGCTCGACGTCGACTTTGGTCGTCTTACCCGTGGCGACGGTCACGTACCAGATCTCTCCGCGCGAATTGGAATACGCTACAAACCGGCCGTCGGGTGACCAAAGTGGAGCGTAGTAGTACGTGTCGTTGTCGCCCAGCTTGATCGTGCGCGGCTCACCAATGCCGGACTGACTGCGAAGCTCCAGCTGATAGCCAGTACCGGAGGCATCCGAGAAGTACGCCAGTGTCTGTCCATCCGGCGACCAGCTCGGCGACCGCTCGGTTGCGGCGACGGTGCGCGTGA
>DATBBP010000442.1:0-5871 GCA_036270935.1 Gemmatimonadaceae bacterium | reverse complement strand
CGCTACCGCCGGAGCGAATGGGTGTGTACATGGGAATCTTCAACTTCTTCATCGTACTCCCAGAGATCACGGCATCGCTCTCTTTTGGTCCAATCTCGCGGTCGTTGTTCGGCGCCGGAAATCCGAACATACCGCTCTATTTCGTGATGATCGGAGGCGGCTGCCTCTTTGTCGCCGCGGCGCTCGTCGGCCTCGTCGACGATCGCGTCGGTCGCGAAGTACCGGAAGCCGCAATCCTCCGCGCTGACCAAGTCGAGTCGCTGCTCGTGCCGGAATCCGCACAACCCGTCCCGAGCAGCGGCATGCCGCGCCAGAAACGCTAATGCGTCTGATCACGGACTCATCGTCTGGGACATCGACGCGACGCCTGCACGCGGCTATGCTATTGGCGTCGGTCAGTCATCGATCCGTCGCGGAGATCCACGAATGCTTCGTCGCGTGCTTCTAGTCATTGGAGCGAGTGTCGTCCTCGTCTCACCCGCCGCAGCCGCGCCCGTATCGCCGTGTCTCACCGCCGGTCCTGCATGTACCGAATGGGTCGTCCTCGGCGGTGGTCCGAATCGCTCATTGATTTATCGAACCTATCCGCTCGACAAGCGCAACGAGGCCATCACACGCGTTCTCGTGAGCGTGCACGGCGCGGCGCGCGACGCTGACAACTACTTCCGGTCGACTCTTGCCGCGGGCTTTCTCGCCGAGGCATTCGAGAACACACTCATCATCGTTCCGCGCCTCGCGTCGAATGACGGAGCGGGGTGTCGCGACGTCCTCGCACCTAACGAGATCAGCTGGAATTGCAACAGCTGGCGCTCCGGTGGGCCGGCCAACAGCAATCCCGGAGTCACCTCCTTCGATTTCCTCGACGAGATCCTGCGCAAGGTTTCGCGCAAAGATCTCTTCCCGAATCTCAAGGCCATTGTCGTGGTCGGGCATTCCGCCGGCGGCCAGGTCGTCAATCGCTACGAGATGGCCAATCAGATCCACGACAAGCTCGGCGTCGCGGTGACGTACGTCGTCGCCAATCCGTCGAGCTACGCCTACCCGGATAGCGCGCGTCCAACCGATGCCGCATACGCGATCACGTCCAATCCGCCTGGCTATATCCCCGAGGTTGCGCCGAACGAGTCGCTCTTCCGGGCATTTCGTGATGCGCGCAACTGCACGACCTATGATCAGTGGCCGTACGGGTTGCGCAATCACACGGGCTACTCGTCGAAGGAGACGGACGGGCAGCTTCGCCAACAGCTCGCCGCGCGCCCGACAACGTATCTCCTCGGCCAGCTCGACATCCTGCCGCTCGCGGGCTTCGACGGCTCCTGCGCCGCCATGGCGCAGGGCCCAACGCGACTCGCCCGCGGCGAAGCGTTCGCGCGATTAGTCAACGAGAAACTCGGCGCTCACCACGTCGTCGCTGTCGTCCCGCTCTGCGGCCACAATGCGCGCTGCATGTACACGTCGGATGTCGCGCTGCCGCTGCTCTTTCCAAAGACGGAGATCGCGCAGCCCTGACCGTGGCAGCCTTCGTTGTCCCGCGCTGCTCAGGATCACAATGACAGCTCCCACGTCTGAGCAACGAGATCGGCGCCGAAGCTATGGTGCGGCTCCTCGCGCACGAGCGCGAAGCCCGCGCGTTCGTATACGCGACGAGCAGCGCCGAGACAGCTCTGCGTCCAGAGCGTAATCTTGCGATAGCCTGCGTCATGAGCGAAGCGAATGCATTCGTCGACGAGCCTCGATCCGATGCCCATCTGCCGCGCCAACGGTTCCACATAGAGCAGACGCAGCTTCGCGACTGTTTTTGACTTCTTCACGCAGAATATCGAGCCGACGACTTCCCCTTCGTGCTCGGCGATCCAGCAGCGCTCTCGCTTCGGATCGTGATGCTTCGCGAAATCGGCCGCGATCTCGGCCACCAACACCTCGAACTGTTCGTCCCAACCAAACTCCTGGTTGTACAACGCGCCATGCCGATGCACAATCCACCCGATGTCGCCGGGCCGCGGCGCGCGCAGCGTGTAGGCCGGCTCGACGACGCGAGGACGCTCGAGCAGTCGCTCGATTCGCTGCATCGATTCGACAACGTCCCGCTGCTCGGGCGCGGCAAGTCCCTGGAGCATCTCCGCGACCGCCGTGTGCTGCCGTGCTTCGATCGCATCGAACTCACGACGACCCTTCGTGCTCAAGCGCAGATGCGTTCGACGGCGATCCGACGTCGACAGCGTTTTGACGACGAGCCCCTTCTGCTCGAGCTCTCTGAGGATGCGACTCAGGTACGCCGCGTCGAGCGCGAGCTCCTCGCCGAGCACGCTCGCCGTGAGACGATCCCGATGGCGCAGCTCGTAGAGCACCCGAACGTCCGTGAGCGAATACTCACTATCGAGGAATCCGCGGTTGAGCGCCCCGATCTGGCGCGTATAGAAGCGATTGAACCGCCGAACCTTCGCGACACGGCCTGCAACGTGATTTGTCATGCCGACAAGCATCGGCAAAAAGGTTGACTTTGTCCAGTATCTCCCGGCGGGGCGCGAAGCCCGGATCCCACCCGACTACTCTTCTCTCAACGCCGCCACCGGATCCAACCTCGCCGCTCGCCACGCCGGTACTGCCGCTGCCGCAACGCCAACGGCCGCGAGCAGCAGGACGGATCCACTCAACGTCCCCGCGTCCGTCGGCGTCACGCCGTACAGGAAGGACCCTACCAATCGCGTCACCCCGTACGACAGCAGCAGGCCCACTATCGCCCCAGCCAGAACTACACGCGAGACCTCGCCAAGCACCATTCGCATCACGCGTGACTGCTCGGCGCCGAGCGCGATCCGCACGCCGATCTCGTTCCGGCGCCGCGCGACATTGTACGCCATGATGCCGTACAGACCAATCGTTGCCAGCAACACGGCCAGCGCGCCGAAGAAGCCGGAGAGCGTCGCGATCACACGCATCAATGTCAGTGACTGCGCGAGCTGTCGATCGAGCGTCGTGAAATCGAGCGTGATTCGCGGACTCAGCGCCGCAAGCGCTTTCGTCGCGGCCGCAACGACCTCACCTGGCGCTCCGTTCGTCCGCAGCTCGAACGACACGTACTGCGCCTCCGCCGATTCCTGCGAGCGCGGGAAATACATGATCGGCTGAGCCGAATCTCGTAGTGAGGTGTACTTTGTCGTGCCGACAACTCCGATCACCTCGAGTGGCGGGCTATAGCTGCTTCCTTCCTCCTTCTGGATCCGACGGCCAACGGCGGCCGGAGTGGAGAAGAAGTGCCGAGCCATCGCCTCGTTCACGATCACCACCCGTGCCGACGTCTTCGTGTCGCGGCTGTCGAAATCGCGGCCGGCGAGCATGGGGATGCCTAACGTGGCGAAGTAGCCATCGCTCACCGCGTTTGCCCAGCTCAGCGCGTCGTCCTCGTTCTTTGGAGTGAAGCCCTCCGTCTTCACGAGCTCGTTCCACGTGGGTCCGGCGAGCGGAGTGATCTGTGACGCACTGGCTGATCGCACGCCCGGAGTTGCCCGCAGGGTGTTGAGCATCTGCTCATGAAGCGCGAGCCGTTGTGCGGGCGGTGTCGTCGTGCCGCGAATGTCGGCGTCGACGAGCAGGATCTGATTGCGCCGGAAGCCGGGATCGAGCGTCGCCAGCTTGCGCCAGCTTCCCAGCAACAGGCCCGCTGCGACAATCAGGACGAGCGAGAGGGCCACTTGCGCGACGACCAACGCCTTCCCCATCCCGAACCGTCGGTGGCCCTCGGCAACGCCGCGGCCCTGCGCTTTCATCGCGGCCTGCGGGTCGACCCGGCCAGCGCGCCACGCTGGCACCAGGCCGAACAGGAGGCCGGTGATTGTCGCGACCGCGATCGTAAAGGCCAGCATTCGCTGATCCACACCGAGGTCGAGCGACACGAGCTCGTGTGACCTCGAGAGGAGCCTAACGAGCATGTGGCTGCCCCAGGAAGCGAACAACACGCCGAGCACCGCGCCAATCGCCGCGAGGAGCAAGCTCTCGGTGATGAGTTGCCGCGCCAGCCGCCCTCGCCCTGCCCCGAGCGCGAGCCGCACCGCCATCTCGCGCTGGCGCACGGTCGCGCGCGCGAGCAGGAGGTTTGCGACGTTCGCGCATGCGATGAGCAGCACGACGCCAACGATCGCCATGAGGATGTACAACGGCTTCGAGTACATCATCCGCAGCTCCGAGAAGCCTTTGGCCGCCGGCACCACTGTGTACGTGGTCTTGCGGTAATTCGCCAACGCCTCCGCGGGCCAGTCCGACGGTATCGCGGCGTCGATGATGCTCGGCGTCAGGACGGCGAGGCGCGCTGTCACTTGTTGCGCCGTCAGGCCCGGTTTGGGACGTCCGACGATCTGGAGGAACCAGCTGCTTCGATGATCGAGCTGGCTATTGGCCCCGCGAATGATCGCTTCCGAGCAGAGCGGCACGAATGCCTGCGGGCGCTGGCCGACACTCACGCCGAAGAACCGTCCGTCGGCGACGCCGATGACCTCGAACGGGTGGCCGTCGAACGAAATCGTCTTACTGATGACGCCTGGATCGCCCGAGTAGCGACTCTCCCAGAAGCCCTCGCTCAGGACGGCAACCCCGGGACATCCGCGGTAATCATCTGCTCGCGCGATCAAACGCCCGGTGACGGGATGCACGCCTAACGTGGCGAAGTAGTCGCCGCTCACCCACGTCGCATCGACGCGGCGCGCTTCGCCGCCGGATGTCAGGTTGAAGTTCGCTGAACCGTAGGCGAAGACACCGCTGAACACATCTTGCCGGTCGCGAATCGCCTCCCACAGCGGGTTCGTGACAATGTTGCCCTTCTCGTTGCGGACGACCGCCATGAGCTGCTCGGGATGACTCACCGGCAGCGACTTGAGAATCAGCGCGTCGATGATGCTGAAGATCGCCGTGTTCGCGCCGATGCCGAGACCGAGCGACAGGATCGCCACGACCGCGAATGCAGGTGCGGCCTTGAGCGACCGCAGTGCGTAGCGCACGTCGGCCACGAGGGTGTCGAGCCAGCCGAACAGATCGCGCTCGCGCGTGCGCTCGCCCTGATACGCGAGACTTCCGAATTTCCGCCGCGCTTCGCGCCGCGCCGCCGCCGGCGTCATCCCCGACGCCTCGAGATCGTCCGCTCGCTCCGCAAGGTGAAACTGCATCTCTTTGCGGATTTCCTTCGACATCGCATTGTCGCGGAAATGATTTCGCAGCCGCTCGAACATCGACATAACGCTCTTCCTCCTCACGCTGCGCGCTCACGCATATCGGAGCACCCGTGTCACTCCTGTCCTCAGCCGCGTCCAACTCGCTTCCTCGAGCTCGAGCTGCTTTCGCCCCGCCGCGGTGATGGTGTAGAATTTCGCTTCGCGATTCTTTTCGGTGGTGCCCCACTCCGAGCGCAGCCATCCCTCCTGCGCCATGCGATGCAGGGCCGGGTACAACGACCCCTCTTCGACGCGTAACAGATCCGCCGACACGCGCTGGATGCGTGACGTGATTGCGTACCCGTGCATGCGCCCCTGGGCACCGAGCGTCTTGAGCACGAGCAGCACGAGCGTGCCTTGCAGAATGTCGTTTTTGTGCCGTGGCATGAACCTGATCTAGCTATGCCTAGCTAGCTTTGTCAAGAAGTCGGCCGAATGGCAGCAATGCTGGGCGTTACGAGCGCGCCCGTAGAGGTCCAGGGTTTTTGGACGCCAATTTTGGGTTCTTCAGAAAATCTCGGGAATCGTGCGGCGGCGGGAGAACTGGGCCGCTGAAGCGCTGACACGGCGCTGAAACCGCTGACTCTGCGTCTTGTCATCCTGAGCGAGGCGAAGGACCTAGTCTCCTTTGTTCGTGGCCGGCGTCAAACAGCCGATAGTAGATCCTTCG
>DATBBP010000441.1:0-2015 GCA_036270935.1 Gemmatimonadaceae bacterium | reverse complement strand
GGCCGGCGATTCGCACCCGGACGCGTGACGCTCGCGACGCAGCGCGACGCATCGCGAAACATCATCGCGATCTCGCGATCTCAACCGCGTTTGCCGGGTGTTCTCCGCACCTGATGCTGGCATCACCGCTGCACCGCAACGCTCGCGAGGTGCCTTATGACATGTCGATGGTTACGAACAACACTCGCCGCCGCTGTCGCCGCCCTGTGGACAGCGTCCGCAGCCGCGCAAACGCCGTCGTGGAACGTGGAAGTGGCGAGCGGCGTCACCGCTACGACCGGTGACATCAGCAATCGCTTGACAAAGGGCTGGAATCTCGGCGTCGGCGCGGGATACGCGATCAACCACACGTGGGAGCTGAACGGGCTCTTCACCGTTAACGGGCTCGGAGTTTCGGACCAGGCGCTGCAAGCGCTTCACGTGCCCGACGGCAGCGCGACGCTAATGTCGCTCACCGTCGGTCCCAAGGTTCATTTCCCGATTGGCGATCACGTGCGCGGCTACGTCGTCGGTGGGGTCGGGTGGTACCGCCGCACAGTCGAATTCACGCAGCCGACAGTCGGCGTCGTCGACCTCATCGACCCGTGGTGGGGCTACCTTGGGTCCGCCCTGGTGCCGGCCAATCAGGTGCTGGGCTCCGTGTCGGACAACGCGTGGGGCGCGAACGGCGGCGGCGGGGTCTCGTTCGGGCTCGGCCATAGCGGAGCGGCGTTCTTCGCCGAGGCGCGCTATCACTACGCGCACATGAACCCGACGAGGACGTCCATCGTGCCGATTACCTTCGGCATTCGACTAGCCGGCAACCAATAGTCATTTGAGGAGACGATGATGTTTAGAAGATTCACCTACACGATGCTGCTGCTGATCTGCTGCGCGGGATGTAACAAGAGCGCGGCACAGTCGACCAAGGATGCGCCGGCGGTCGAGCCGGTCGCCCACGTGACGATCGTCGGCTGCGTGCAGCCGTCCGATTCAACCGCGACGAACGCCGCGGGCGTGAACGACACGAAATACATGTTGACGAACGCCAAGTCGGGCCCCGGCGATGCGAAAGCCGCGAGCGCGTATCGACTGAATGCCAGCGATGCCATGTTGAGCCCGGAGGTCGGGCACCAGGTGGAGATCGTGGCAGTGCTCGACGATCCGCAGCCCACGCCGACCGGCACCTCGGGCACCTCGAACGCGAAGGCCCCGGGGCCGACGCTGAAGGTCGAGACGATCAAGATGATCGCGGTGCCCTGTCCGGACTAGCTATTCTGCTTGAGGATGCCGGCAGCCGGTCTGCCGTCCCTGCTAAGAACTCTGTTCTCGTTGTGATTGTTGATGTTGTCGGCGTCTGCGAATAGGCTGCCGTTGTCTTGTCATCTCGCTTCTGCTGACGCTGCGCACCGCTGTTCGAAATCGGGTCGCCCTACACGTTGAGATCCTTGCGCTCCGACATCGAGTCCAGGTTCTGGAACGATCCCGCCCTTGTGCATGGCGAATTGCTAATTTCCTAAGCATCTTGGAATTCGCCATGGACAGGCCGTACGTCTGTCAATCCGCAGTCGTCGATCCGCGTGCTCGCTTCGATGGACGCCGCTTGGCACGCAGCTCGTCGAGGATCGCTTTCGGCTGCCGCCACCCTATGTTTGTCCCGAGAGGCGACCTGTTCGTCAGCATTGGACGACAGAGACGACCGACGCTGCCAGACCTCGCGTGCCATGACCCGCTAACGTCGTCAACATCGTCGGAGGCGAAAACGTGTTCGCTTCGCGGTGCAGGTCTGCGCGTTGAACTCCGCAGCGCTCTTGATATTGGCGAAGCCGTGCACCGACGCCGCTCGACCTGGACGCGCTCCAGCTTGGGATCTGATTTTGGCGAGGGACAAGCGCGGCCCGTTCCTCCTTGCCTCCGTGACGGGCAGCGAGCTGGTGCATCTCCTCGAGAAAGCGCTCGAAGCCGGAGGGATGATGGATGACCAGGAGGGTCGCGTTGTCGCCGCTCGCGTTGTGAAAGCCATGGATCGTTTCGCG